>USHW01000037.1 GCA_900554545.1 uncultured Prevotella sp.
AAGCTCCCTCCCTTCGGGAGGGCTGGGGTGGGTGTCAGCTGTGCGGTGGTTGGGTGTCTGTGGGTTTCTCAATAAAGCAACAGCAGCCCTGCCACCCCCGCGTAGCATATCATGCGGATGGGGTTTATCTTGAAATACTTTGTTCCGACGAACGACGCAACGAAAAGGAAGCAGCTAATCCAGAACTGCCAGGGATTAACGTCGGGCGCGGAGAAGTTCTCCTGCGTCATAAGCAGCAGCGTGGCGGCGGCCAAAAGGCCGACAACCGCCGGCCGGAGACCGATAAACACACTCTGAACGGTCTGCGTCTGCATGTACTTCATGAGCATCTTCACTATCAGAACCATCAGTATGAACGACGGCAACACAAGCGCAACCGTGGCCGTAAAACTGCCAAGGACGGACATTCCGTAGCCGAACCCGGCGTTGTGAACGGCGGTATATCCGCAGTAAGTGGCCGAATTGATGCCTATCGGGCCGGGAGTCATCTGGCTGATAGCCACAATGTCTGTGAACTCTGACGTGGTAAGCCACCCGTGGTTGTGCACAACCTCGCCCTGGATTAACGACAACATGCCGTAACCTCCGCCGAAACCGAACAGCCCTATTTGGAAAAACGTTATGAAAAGCTCAAGGAAAATCATATTTATTTAATGAAGAATGAAAAATGAATAATGAAAAATTTGATAATGAGAGAATAAAGTATGTATTGAAGCAAGTTATTGATTATGAGACTTTGCAGTTTTAATGGAAGCGATTAATATCGCCATTATCTCATTACAATCTTTCCTCATACTTTCATAAGAATTACCATCTATGTAGCCTGCTTTGTTCAATAAGCATAGCCAATACTCTGTTTCATTGGCTTCTTTCAAAGAAATACTTAGCTTATGGATGAAGTCTGACGGACTTTGGGCAAACTCCGACTCGCGAACTGAAGCACCTATTGACATTCCAGAACGTAGAACTTGCTTGGTCAAAACAGTCTCATTGTCTTTCTTCCTGACATACTTTACCATTTCGATTATACGTAAAGCAAATGCCAAACTCTTGCTGTTGATTAAAGACTCCTTCTTGTCAAACTCCACCACAACCAATGATTTTTCATTATTCATTTTACATTATTCATTTCATTCTGTTGGTTTTATATACTTCCCGTAGACAAATCCGCCTATGCCGGCAATCAGAATGACGTAGATTGGCGATACTCCGAGCATCCAGATGGCAAGCGCACAGGCTATGGGAATCCAGCAGTTGGTGAGCGTTATACGGGCGCTCTTCGCCATGTTGAACGTCGGCACGGCTATCAGTGCCACCACTGCGGGGCGTATTCCGCGGAAGATGGCCGCCACGACCTTGTTGTCTTCAAACTGATGGAAGAACATGGCGATGGCCAGAATGACAAGAAACGACGGCAGAGCCGTACCTACTGCCATGCACAAAGCCCCTTTCAGACGGCGCAGACGGTAGCCGATGAACGCGCTGATGTTGATTGCCATCACGCCCGGACAGCTCTGGGCTACGGCTATCATGTCGATGAACTCTTCCTTGCCCATCCACTTGTGCCTGTCAACCACTTCCTGTTCGATAAGCGGTATCATGGCATATCCGCCGCCGAAAGTAAACAAGCCGATTTTGAAAAACGTCTTGAAACTGTCTATGTAGAAGTTGGACATGGTTTATTTTATAAGTAATAAAGGAGAAAAGGAGGAAAGGAGCAAGGGGGTTACGCCATCCGCCGAAAGTCAAGAAGCAATCTGCCGGCTGCCGTTTCACGCGCGTTGAGACAAGCGCAAACATCCTGTCGCCAAATGCCTGGAAATCAGCGGTTTTCCAAAAGGCCACCTTTTACCGTCTAAAAGGCCGTCTTTTGGACGGCAAAAGGTGCCCTTTTGCAATGTGAAACACGGTCTTTCGTATTCAAGTCATTTCCACTTGCTCCTTCTCTCCTTACTCCTTCCCTCCTAAAACATTATTATTTCTTGCTTTCTATCCACTTCCTCGCGTTGACAAACGCCTCCATCCACGGCGTAATGTCATCCTTGAGGCGATCTGACGGATAATAAGCGTTGTTCCAAGGGAAACATGCACGCTCCAAGTGAGGCATCATTGCGAGGTGCCGTCCGTCAGCCGAGCAGATGCCGGCAACGGCAAAGTCTGACCCGTTAGGATTGCCGGGATAGTCTGCGTAGTGGTATTTCGCCACGACGTTGTACTTGTCCTCGCCCTCCGGCAGATAGAACTTGCCTTCTCCGTGAGCCACCCAGATGCCGAGACTGCTGCCCGACAGCGAGCCGAACATCACGCTGTTGTTCTGCGGAATGTCAAGACCGAGGAAGGCACTCTCGAACTTATGCGAGTTGTTATGCAGCATCTTGGCGCGCTTCTCGTGCTCCGGATTGATGAGGTTAAGCTCAACCATAAGCTGACAACCGTTGCAAATGCCGAGCGAGAGGGTGTCTTCACGGGCGTAGAACTTGTCCAACGCCTCCTTGGCTTTCGGGTTGAAGAGGAACGCTCCGGCCCATCCCTTCGCGCTTCCGAGCACGTCTGAGTTGGAGAAACCTCCGCAGAAAACAATCATGTTGATGTCTTCCAGCGTCTCGCGGCCCGTAATCAGGTCGGTCATCATCACGTCCTTGACGTCGAACCCGGCAAGATACAGCGAGTAAGCCATCTCCCTTTCGCCGTTGGTTCCTTTCTCGCGGATAATCGCCGCCTTGACTCCTGTCGGCTCGCGGCGGTCTGCCGAGATGCCAAACTGCGACAGTTTGCCGGTGAAAGAGTCGTTGAATTTCATCACAACCGGCTGCTTCTTGTAGTTGTCGCGGCGTGCTTCGGCGCATCCGTTCATGCTCTGGTCGCGGTCGAGCAGGTATGAAGTCTTGTACCAAACGTCACGCATCGCGTCAATGTCGAACTCATGCGTGAACTTGCCTTTGGTTATCTTGAGCTTGCGCGACGACGTATCGGGCTGTCCGATGCAAGCGTAGCAAACGCCGTAGTCGTCCATCAAGTCCTCGAAGTCAAGCCTGTGGCGTTCCGACACCTGTACTATCACGCCGGGGTTCTCGGCCAGAAGCATCTTCACTATGTCCTCGCAGTCGAACTTGTCAAGGCTGATGTCCAGTCCGCCGGTGGTGTTTGCGAAGCACATTTCAAGCAAAGTAGTCACCATACCGCCTGCGCTGATATCGTGACCGGCCATTATCCAGCCGTTCTTTATCTGCTCCTGAAGCGCGTTGAAGGCCGTGCGGAAGTAGTCGGGGTTCTTCACCGTGGGCACGTCATCACCCACTTTGCCCAACGACTGGGCAAAAGCGCTGCCGCCGAGGCGCAGCTCATCGTATGAGAAATCTACGTGGTAAAGCCATGACTTCTTGTCATTCACAAGCACGGGAGACACCACTTTGCGGATGTCTGACACCTGTCCGCCACTGCTTACGATGACCGTTCCCGGGCTGATTATCTTCTGTCCGTCGGGATATTGCTGGCTCATCGAGAGCGAGTCCTTGCCCGTCGGCACATTGACTTTTATCGCGCAGCAGAAGTCGGAGAGAGCTTTCACCGCACTGTAAAGGCGTGCGTCCTCGCCCTCCTGCGAACGGCAGGGCCACATCCAGTTAGCCGAGAGGCTCACACTGTCAAGCCCTTCCTCAAGCGGTGCCCACACAATGTTGGTCAATGACTCTGCAACGGAGAGCACACTGCCGGCCTCCGGCGACGCCAGTCCTGCCTGCGGAGCGTGTCCGAGGGCTGTAGCGATGCCCTTCTTGCCGCGGTAATCGAGTGCGACAACGCCGCAGTCAGACAGCGGCAGCTGCAATTCGCCCTGGCATTGCTGGCGTGCTATCTTGCCCGTCACGCTGCGGTCAACCTTGTTAGTGAGCCAATCCTTGCAGGCAACGGCCTCAAGCTGAAGCACGCGGCCGACGTATTCGTCGAGTGAAGAATGAAGAGTGGAGAGTGAAGAATTCATTTCCTCTTGACTATTTGATTTTTTGTTCTTCGTTCTTCGTTCTTCGTTCTTCCCTGTGTACGACACATTTTCATAGTGCCTTTCCACCGTTTTGTCCCTCATGTAGGTCTTTGGCGAGTGGCCGAACATCTGCGCCACGTCGAGGTCGAACGGCCTTACGCCGTCTCCCTGCACAAAACTGAAGTGGGCGTCGCCCGTGGTTTCACCCACGACATACAGCGGAGCACGCTCGCGTTCGGCAATCTTGCGCACGTGTTCGATGTGCTTCTCGTCGATGAGAAGACCCATTCGCTCCTGGCTCTCGTTGGCGATGATTTCCTTGCTCGACAGCGTCTTGTCGCCGATTGGCAGCTTTGTCATGTCTATCTGGCCACCGCATTCCTCAACAAGTTCGGACAGACAGTTGACGTGTCCTGCCGAACCGTGGTCGTGAATACTGACAACGGGGTTCGTATCTTCCTCACACAGGGCGCGCACAAGGTTGTAGGCACGCTTCTGCATCTCGGGATTTGCACGCTGTACGGCGTTCAGTTCTATGCCGTTAGAGTACCTTCCGGTGTCAACCGACGACACGCTGCCGCCGCCGAGGCCAATCCTATAGTTGTCGCCGCCGACAACCACAATCTTGTTTCCTTTCTTCGGCTCTTTCTTCAGGCAGTCGCGCTTCGTGCCGTAGCCCACTCCTCCAGCCAGCATTATCACCTTGTCGTATGCGTACTTTTCTTCGCCTTCATTGTGTTCGAAGGTCAACACCGAGCCGCAAATCAGCGGTTGGCCGAACTTGTTGCCGAAGTCTGAAGCACCGTTCGACGCCTTTATCAATATCTGTTCGGGCGTCTGGTACAGCCATTTGCGCACGGGAAGGATGTTTTCCCAGTCTCTTTTGAGTGAAGAGTGGAAAGTGGAGAGTGAAAAATTCATATCCTCCTGATCATTCAATTCTTCACTCTTCCCTCCTCGTTCTTCACTTAATCTCGGATAAGCGGTCATATACACCGCCGTGCCGGCTATCGGCCAAGAGCCTGTTCCGCCGCCCATGCGGTCGCGTATCTCGCCTCCCGTGCCCGTCGCGGCGCCGTTGAAAGGCTCTACTGTGGTAGGGAAGTTGTGCGTTTCGGCCTTCAGCGAGATGACGCTCTCGATGTCCTTGACGCGGAACCAGTCGGAAGTAGACTGGTCTTCGGGCGCAAACTGCTCAACGACAGGGCCTTCGCTGAAGGCCACGTTGTCCTTGTATGCGCTGAGTATCTTGTGCGGATTTTCCTTCGTTGTCTTCTTAATCATGCTGAAGAGCGACGATTCCATCTCTTTTCCGTCGATGATGAACACACCGCCGAATATCTTGTGGCGGCAGTGCTCGGAGTTAATCTGGGCGAAGCCGAATATCTCCGAGTCGGTCAAAGGCCGTCCCAGCTGCTTCTCCACGTTGTGAAGGTAGTCTATTTCCTCGGGCGAAAGGGCGAGGCCTTCCTGCTCGTTGTACTCCTCAAGGTTGTCAACGTGCTTGATTGGCTCAGGCTTATGGTTCACTGTAAACACCTGCTGGTCAAGCCCTTCATACATGCGTTGCAGCATCGGGTCGTGCTCTGCGTCCTTCGAGCTTACGGGGAAGTACTCCTCTATGCGCGAAACGCCCTTCAGGTTCATGTTCTGAGTAATCTCGACGGCGTTCGTGCTCCACGGGGTTATCATCTCGCGGCGCGGACCTACGAAGTAACCGTCCATGTGGTCGGCCTCTACAAGCGTAGCGTCGCCATAGAGCCAGCACAGTTCATTGACTTCTTCTTGCGAAAGCTGATGGTCAACTTCGGTTGCTATCACACTTTCCGTGGGGGTCTTGAAAAAAAGAATCATACCTTTATGTCGTTTTTATTGTTGTTTGCAAGTGGCATTATTATATAATAGGTGCAAACTTACTAATTTTTTCCGAGATATTAACAGTCGCGCCCGAAAAACGCTTTTCATGCAATGTTTTTTACATTCCGGCCTTTTTCCGACGGCTTCCAAAGCCGTGCCTGCACACGTTTTCCGCACTACAATAAGGCCGTTTGCAGGGCAGTCTTTGCCCCATTTGTAACTCATTGATTATCAAAGCGTTTCTAAAAGGCCACCTTTTGCGTTGTAAAAGGTGGCCTTTTAGAGGGTAAAAGACGGCCTTTTAGCTTCCAATTTGCCGCCTTTTAAATTGAGGATGGATAATGGGGAATGGATAATTATGATTTCCTTTGAGGCCATCTGTCAACTAAGGCAAATCATAATTATCCATTTTCATTTCTCAACTCTCAATTAAAAGAAGTGAGGGAGCTTAATCACCGTCTGCCATTGTGCCGACACCTAATTGGCCTTATCAGCCACATCAGTCCTATTCGGCTTATCACACAACAAACAACTAACTACATTCTTAAAATCTGTTTACAAACAACCGACATTCAACCAATTATTGTAAACACAAGTTAAAATCGCGCCTTTTCTTGCATTTTTTTGCCGAAAAACTTGCAAGCGATGTGTTATTGCCGTACATTTGCAGTGTACTACAACATTAGTACACTAAGAAACAAGAAAACAGAAATACAAATATTGACAATTTAACGACTTTAACAATTATGGGAACTATCATCACAGCCGCCACAATCATGGCAATGTACATCAACTCATCAAGTAACCTCAACTCGCAGTACTGCTACAACGCAGAAATGGAAAACGGCAGAATAAAGACCATGTACGTGTATGACAAGGTGGGAGAAAGCCTCTCCGGCAAACTGGAATACCGCTACGAGTATGACAACCAGGGCCGCGTCACAGTGAAAGAGACCTACCGCCGCAACGCACGCACCGGCCGCATGACACCCGAAAGCCGCCTGACCTTCACCTATACTGTCAACGGTTACACCCTTGAACGCAGCCTCTGGAACGGCACGACAAAGACATTCGACCGCGCCGACAGCCGCACCGATTACCGCAAAGAGACATCGGGCATAATGTCAGTGACAGCCTACAGCCTGGACAAGGACGGCTCGACAAACTCAGTTACCGACAACTTCCTGATTATAATGACGAAAGACGAAGGGCTGATGGCGGACTTTTAGAAATTAAAGGAGTCAGGGGAGTTAAAGAAGTTAAAGACAATAGCTTTGCCAAACGTTTTACTTCATCATACTCTCTCTCACCAACAAACAGCAAGGGTATTGTCCTTAACTCCTTTAACACCCCTGACTCATTTAACTTCCGATAAAATAAGGACCTAAAAACAACAATAAAATGATACACATCGAGAACCTGAAATACAAGTACCAAGGCGCGAAGCAGTATGTCTTCGACGGCTTCAGCCTCAACCTTGAGGACAATAACATCTACGGACTGCTGGGAAAGAACGGCACGGGTAAGTCTACATTGCTTTACCTTATCAGCGGACTGCTGCGCCGGACGGCAGGCACCATCACCGTAGACGGCGTTGACACGGGCCGCCATCAGGCGGAAACGCTTGAGGAGATATTCCTCGTTCCCGAGGAGTTCGACCTCGCCCCGATGACCCTCGAGGCATACGTGAAGCTCAACCGGCCGTTCTATCCGCGCTTCAGCCGCGAGGTGTTGGAGAGCTGTCTGCGCGACTTCGAGCTGACACCGGACATCCACCTGAAGGAGCTTTCCATGGGACAGAAGAAGAAAGTGTACATGAGCTTCGCGCTGGCGGCCAACACCAAGCTGCTGCTTATGGACGAACCGACCAACGGACTGGACATTCCGTCGAAGAGCCAGTTCCGCAAAGTCATCGCAAACAACATGGCCGACGACCGCACAATGGTAATTTCCACCCATCAGGTGCACGACGTCGAGTCGCTGCTCGACCACATCGTGATGCTCGACCGCTCGCAAATCCTGCTCGATGCGTCAGTAGCCGACATCTGCGACAAGTACAACTTCGAGTTCCGTTCACTCGGAGAGCCGAGCGACGACGTGCTTTACGCAGAGCCGTCGGTGCAGGGCAACGCCGTAATAACACGCAAACGCGAGGGCGACGGGGACACAACGCTCAACCTCGAACTGCTGTTCAACGCCGTGACAAAGCGCGCGATAAAATGACAACTGCCACGACAGACCCCGGCACCCACCCCAACCCTCCCGAAGGGAGGGGGCTTGAAATGCCTTGAATGCTATGTGGCAAGCCCCTTGCCCACACCCGTTCACCATCCATATCAGCCCCATCCGCCCTATCCGGCCTATACATCCAATTATTTAACAACAATCAACCATGTCAAAATTCAACATAAACCGCTTCGGCAAGACCCTGCTCTGGTCGGCCAAGATGACACAAAAGGAAATACTGACGAACGTCGCCGCCATGTTCTTCGCATTCGCAGTGCCGTTCATCATACATCTGCTCTCAAGCTACAAAGGCTCCGAGATGCACACGGCATCAAACCTCACAACAGCCATGCAGCTAAATATCTTAATCTATATCATCATCACAGTGATTGGCGGATGCTGGCTTTTCAGCAACATGAAGACAAAAGAGCAGCGCATAATGTTCAAGATGCTGCCTGCGACAGACCTTGAGAAGTTCATCGCCCGCGCGCTTTACGTAACGGTGGTGTGGTGGCTCATGGCTTACGTTGCATTCTGCTTAGCCGACGTTTTCCGCATGCTCGTAAGCCTGATAGCAGGCATCGACGTGGTGAGAAGCGTCATCCCGGAGTTCACCTCGATACTTATCGGCACAAGCGAGCACACCAGCTTCACCGTAAACAGCATGCGTGCGGACGAGACATACGCTGTTCTCGCGCTGGCATACGCATGGGGTTTCTGGATGTATTCATTCTACATACTTGGCGGAGCGTTGTTCCGCAGGCGCCAGTTCGTGCTCACCACGCTTGTGCACTTCGTTCTCTGCATGGTCTTCACACCGCTGTTTGTAAGCCATGTTGACGGCATAGACCACGATACGGCACGCCATTTAATGGTACCATTGGCGTGGACTGGCGCGGCGGTGTTCACCGCATGGGGCATAGCCGACTGGATTTTGTCCTACAAGATATTCCGCCGCATGCAGGTAATCAACAACAAATGGCTGAACCTGTGAGAGGTGAAAAGGTGAAAAAGTAAAAAAGTAAAAGGGTAAAAAAGTAAAAAGGTAAAAAGCAAAAGACGTGAATGAAAATGTCACCGGAAACCGCCCGGTTTGCAAAAGGCCGTCTTTCGCCTTCCAAAAGGCCGTGTTTTACAACGCAAAAGGCCACCTTTTGCAGGCTAAAAGGCCACCTTTTGCAACGCCGAATGTAACACACTGACAGTCAGTAACATACAGAACACCAAAAGAGAGAAGCACCTCCCTAACCAAAGGGAAGCCCCTCCCTAACCCTCCCGAGGGAGGGAACGCAGATGGAAACTGATAATATAAGGTAACGGCTTTAACTTCCGAGCGACCGAAAGGGAGCGATAACTTCTTTAACTCCTTTAACTTCTGAAAATAAAAAACAACGAACAATGAGCAACTTCGATATTAAACGCTTCGCAAGAGTGGCGCAGTGGACGTGGAGAATGAACTTCAAAGGCGTGCTGTCGTTCGCCGCCGGCCTGTCGATAGGTTACCTCGGCCCTTACATCGGGTGGATATATCCGTACCTGAAAGGCATGCCAGCCGACGGCGAAGGCCGCCTGGTGAACAGCATTAGCATGTGTACCGTGATTTACCTCATAGTCGTCATCATCAGCGGAACATGGATTTTCGCCAACATGCAGACAAAGGCGCAACGCACAACGGTGAAGCTCCTTCCTGCCACCGACCTTGAAAAGTTCCTCGTCAACTTCCTCGCCGTTACCTTGGGAGCCGCCGTCATGGCGATAGTGGCATTCTGCATTGCCGACATTGTGCGCATAGTTGTATGCCTGATATTCGGCATCGACCACGTAGCCATCGGCCTGCCGTACTTCATCCAGATGATTTTCACCGATACGGACTTCGCCGGAAGCAGCGTAAACGCAGGCAGAATATTCCCCACGGCGGTGAACTTTACAGCCTTAGGATGGTGCCTCTGGGCGCAGTCTCTGTATGTTCTTGGCGGCACGGTGCTGCGCCGTTACCAGTTCGTCATCACTTCGGCGGTGCACGTCCTGCTGTTCATCGCATTTGCGGTAGTCGTGTCTTACGGAAGCGGAAACGTTGAAACGACGGTCATGGACGAAGGCCTTGCCCCCGTGTTCTACGCCATCGGCACCGTGCTTGCAGCCATTGCGGTGCTCAACTGGTGGTTCTCTTACAGGATATTCAAGCGTATGCAGGTTATCAACAACAAATGGATTAACTTATGAACTTTACGACAGAGAAAGCGATTTACGTGCAGATAGCCGACCGGCTGTGTGACGAGATACTTACGGGGAAATACTCCGACGACGCGAGAATCCCCTCGGTACGCGAGTATGCCGTGCTGCTTGAGGTGAACACTAACACCACCGTCAAGTCATACGACCTCTTGGCGCAGCAGGGAATAATATACAACAAGCGCGGATTAGGCTACTTCGTCACCGCCGGAGCAAAGGAGAAGATACTCGAAGAACGCCGAAAGGAGTTCATGGAGCAGAAACTTCCCGAGATGTTCCGCCAGATGCGGCTGCTCGGAATAGGCATGGAGGAAGTGGAAAGGGAGTGGAACGGTGACGGAAGTTAAAGGAGTTAGAGAAGTTATAGAAGTTAAAGCCAAATGCCTTGTTGGCTTATCAGCGCAAACGTATTTGACAACTCATAACACCAAAGCTTTATACTCTATGACTTCTCCAATTCCAAACACCTCTAAAGACAAAGGTAATGGCTTTAACTTCTATGACTTCCCTAAATTCTATTAATTCTTGAACTTACAATGATTCACCTTCACGACATCAACAAGACATACGACAACGGACAGCCGCTGCACGTGCTCAAGGGCATCAACCTGGACATTGAGCAGGGCGAGTTCGTGTCAATCATGGGCGCGTCAGGTTCGGGCAAGTCCACGTTATTGAACATATTGGGCATACTCGACAACTACGACTCGGGCGAATACACGCTGGCGGGCACGCTCATCAAGGACCTTTCGGAAACAAAGGCAGCCGAATACCGCAACAGGATGATAGGCTTCATCTTCCAGTCGTTCAACCTCATATCGTTCAAAACGGCCGTAGAGAACGTCGAGCTGCCGCTGTTTTATCAGGGAGTGCGCCGCCGCGAGCGTCACCGCAAGGCCATGGAATACCTCGAACGCTTGGGACTGAAGGACTGGGCCGGGCACTATCCCAACGAGATGTCGGGCGGACAGAAGCAGCGTGTGGCGATAGCGCGCGCACTGATAACGCACCCCCAGATAATACTCGCCGACGAACCGACAGGCGCACTGGACTCGAAGACCAGTGTGGAGGTGATGAAACTGCTGAAGCAGCTCAACGAACAGGAGGGCATGACAATTGTTGTGGTGACCCACGAGAGCGGCGTTGCCAACGAAACCAACAAGATTGTACACATCAAGGACGGCCTGATTGGCGAAATAGAGGTGAACTTCGACCACCACGCATCGCCGTTCGGAAGTGGAGGGGTAATGAAATAGAAGCCCCACGAACCCCAAGGGAAAGCCCCCTCCCAACCTCCCCGAGGGGAGGGGAAAGGCAGTCGTGAGGTAATCAAACGCCTCCCCTCGGGGAGGTTGGGAGGGGGCTTATTTCCAAAAGGTCATCTCTTACACGCTAAAAGACCACCTTTTACACGCCAAAAGGCCACCTTTTGCAGGCTAAAAGACGGCCTTTTGCAAGGCGAGATATAACCCATTGATTATCAATAGTTTACAAAACAACACCTGAAACAATGACAATTAAGGACTATATAACCAAAAACAACCGGCAACGGGAACTTAAAACCTCCCCACGGGGAGGCCGGGAGGGGGCTTTATGAGAGACGTATTTGTGGAAATAATGAGTACAGTCCGCCGCAACAAGCTGCGCACCGCCCTCACGGGTTTTGCCGTTGCGTGGGGCATCTTCATGCTAATCTTCCTCTTGGGAGCGGGCAACGGACTCATCAACGCCATGATGCTGCAAAGCGGAAGGTTCCTGGACAACTCGATGATGGTGGGCGGCGGATACACGTCGAAGCCTTACGACGGCCTGAAGGAGGGACGCTCAATCGAGCTGAACGACAAGGACATGGCCGTGACGGGCAACAACTTCTCAGCCAATGTGGAGGAGACCGGCGGCACGTTCGACCAGAGCGGACTGACGCTTAGCCACGGGACAAACTACGTAAGCAGCTCGCTTACGGGCGTATATCCCAACGAAATAGAGATAAACAAGAAGGAGATGATGTGCGGACGCTTCATCAACGACATCGACATAGAACAGAAACGCAAGGTGTTGGTGCTCGGCGAGGACGACGCCAAGGAGCTGATGCCGCGCGGAACGGAACGGCTCATAGGCCAGTATGTCAGCGTTGACAGCATAGCCTTCCGCGTGGTGGGCATCTACAAGGCCGACCGCAGCGGCATGAACACGTCGGCCTACACGGCGTTCACCACCATACGCACCATATACGGCAAGGGCGACAAGGTCGGAACGATACTGTTCTCGTTCAAGGGACTTGACACGCAGGAGGCCAACGACGCCTTCGAGCAGCAGTACCGGGCGCGCATCAACGGCAATCACCGCGCCGCCCCCGACGACGAACGCTCCGTATGGATATGGAACCGCTTTACGCAGAACCTCCAGATGAACACCGGCATAGGCATCATCCGCACCGCGCTGTGGATAGTCGGCCTCTTCACGCTGCTCAGCGGCATAGTGGGCGTGAGCAACATCATGCTGATTACCGTCAAGGAACGCACCCGTGAGTTCGGCATACGCAAGGCCATAGGCGCCAAGCCGCGGTCAATCCTGCGGCTAATCATCACGGAAAGCGTGGTTATCACAACCTTCTTCGGCTACATCGGCATGGTGCTCGGCGTGGCGGCGAACGAATACATGGACGCCACGATAGGCCGGATGAAAGTGAACAGCGGCCTGTTCGAAGCCACGATGTTCTACAACCCCACGGTCGGCATCGACGTCTGCGTGGCCGCAACGGTAGTGATGATTGTGGCAGGGACGCTCGCCGGACTGATACCTGCACGCAAGGCGGCACGCATAAGGCCGATAGAGGCGTTGAGGGCGGAGTAGAACTGCCGATAAGGCAAATAGGACTGATATGCCCTATAAGCCCAATAAGCAGGAAGAATTATCGGTCTTATTGGCCTTATTAGGCCCATTGTTTCATAAAAACAACAACCAATGAAATTCGACATTGACAGATTTCGCGAGATACTTGACACCCTGTCGAGGAACAAGACACGCAGCTTCCTCACCGGCTTCGGCGTGTTCTGGGGCGTGTTCATGCTCGTCGCGCTGCTCGGCGGCGGCCAGGGACTGAAGCAACTGCTGCAAAACAACTTTGAAGGCTTCGCCACCAACTCGGCGATAATCTTCGCACAGCCCACCACAAAGCCGTATGCCGGCTTCCGGAAGGAACGCCAGTGGAGCATGGTTTACAACGACGTGAAGCGCCTGAAGCACTATGTGCCCGAGCTGGAGACCGTCTCCCCCATGCTGTCACACTGGGGTGGAAGCGCCACTTACGACGACCGGAAGACCAACTGCACGATGAAAGGACTGCTGCCCGACTACCAGAACGTAGAGACTCCGCAGCTTTTCTATGGCCGTTACATAAACGACATGGACGTAAAGCAGAACCGCAAGGTGTGCGTTATAGGCAAAAGGGTGTACAAGGAGCTGTTTCCGGGAGGCGGAGACCCGTGCGGCAAGCGCATCTGCGTTGACGACATATACTACGATGTGGTGGGAGTTGACTACAGCGCAGGCAACATGAGCGTCAACGGAAGGAACGAAACGTCGGTCATGGTGCCGCTGACGATGATGCAGCAGGCCTACGCCTTGGGCGACAGCGTCCACCTGATATGCGTCACTGCGAAGCCCGGTGTAACCATGAGCAGCATCACTCAGAAGATGCGCGGCGTGATAGCGAAAGCCCACAACATTGACCCGACGGACGAAAAGGCCGTCACCGTGTTCAACACCGAGGTGCTTTTCGGCATGCTCGACAACCTTTTCACGGGCGTGAACTTCCTCATCCTGCTCGTAGGCATCGGCACATTGCTGGCCGGAGCCATAGGAGTGAGCAACATAATGATGGTGACCGTGCGTGAAAGGACTACCGAGATAGGCATCCGCCGGGCAATAGGCGCAACGCCGAAGAACATCCTCGGACAGATAATAGCCGAAAGCGTGATGCTCACTGCGGTCGCCGGAATGAGCGGAATACTGTTTGCCGTGATGATACTCGAGATGCTTGAGCTTGGAAATACTACCGACGGGATAGTCGCGGCGCACTTCCAGGTGCAGTTCTGGACGGCCGTCGGCGCTACAGCCCTGCTCGCAGTGCTCGGCGTTCTGGCAGGTCTCGCCCCGGCATTGAGGGCAATGAGCATAAAGCCCGTCGATGCAATGAGAGACGAATAACCAATGCATAATTCATAATTAATAATTCATAATTGGGCGGATGAATACAAACGACATGAGGAAATCACCTTGTCTACTTGTCTGCCCGTAACTTGTCAACTAACAAAACATGAAAAAGTACTTGAAAATCATTGTCGCGGCGTTAATCGCCCTGGTGTTTATCGGCACGTTCGTGTTCCTCTACCAGAAGTCGAAACCGCAGTCTGTGACTTACGACGAGTTCACACCGAAGGTGTCGGACATCAGCAAGACCACGGTGATAACAGGCTCGATAGAACCTCGCGACGAAGTGGAAGTGAAGCCGCAAATCAGCGGCATCATCACCGAAATCTACAAGGAAGCCGGCGAGACGGTGCAGGCCGGCGAGGTGATTGCCAAGGTCAAGGTCATTCCTGACATGGGACAGCTCAGCTCTGCGGAAGCCCGCGTGCGCCTGGCGGACATCAACCTTAAGCAGGCCGAGGTGAACCACGGGCGCGAAAAGCAGCTGTACGACAAGCAGTTGGTTAGCGCCGAAGAGTACGACAACGTGCGCCAAGCTCTCGAACAGGCACAGGAGGAGAAGGCAGCGGCCATCGACGCGCTTGAAGTTGTGCGCGACGGAGTGTCACGGAGCAATGCAAGCGCAAGCAGCACGCTCATCCGTTCGACCATCAGCGGACTCATATTGGACGTCCCGGTGAAAGTCGGAAACTCGGTAATCCTAAGCAACACGTTCAACGACGGAACGACAATCGCGACGGTTGCGGACATGGGCGACCTTATATTCAAGGGCAACATAGACGAGACGGAGGTAGGACAATTGGTGCCGGGGATGGCCATGAAGATAACCATCGGCGCGCTGCAAAACCTCAAGTTCAATGCTTCCCTGGAATACATATCGCCCAAAGCCACCGACAACAACGGCGCGAACCAGTTTGAGATAAAAGCCGCCGTCACCGTTCCTACGGGCAATGAAATCCGCTCAGGCTACAGCGCGAATGCCGAAATAGTGCTTGAAAGCGCTAAAAACGTGCTCACCGTGCCTGAGAGCGCCATCGAGTTCAGCGGCGAGGACACATATATTTATATAGTGAAAGGCACCGGCGAGGACAAGACTTACGAGCGGCGGAAGGTGACTACGGGTCTCAGCGACGGCGTGAACATAGAAATAAAGAGCGGACTGAAGAAGACCGAAAAGGTAAGAGGACCGCAGAAAATAAGCGAATAAGCCCCCGCCACGTCCTTCCCCGTGGGGAGGGAGAATGTAAAAGGTGGCAAATTGCAATGCAAAAGACCGTCAATTGCAACGCAAAAGGCCATCAATTGCAAGCCAAAAGGCGGCATATTGGAAACACCTTGGCTATCAACCACTTACAAACACCAAATAAAACAATGTATCGCATCATATTTACCTTATCGTTCCTTCTCGGCTCTTTGGCCGCATCGGCACAGCAACCGAAGGAATGGACGTTGCGACAGTGCATCGACTACGCGCTGGAAAACAACATAACCGTTAAGCAACAGGACGTTACGAGACGGCAAAGCGAGGTGGAACTGAGCACCGCCAGGAACAGCCGTCTGCCCGACCTGAACGCCTCGGCGGCGCAAAACTGGTCGTTCGGACGCGGCCTTACGGCTGAAAACACATACTCAAACCAGAACACAAGCAGCACTTCACTCTCGCTGGGCACAACCGTTCCGCTGTTCACCGGCTTCCGCATACCGCGCACAATAGAGCTGAACAAGCTGAACCTCGAGGCCGCCACAGCCGACCTTGACAAGGCCCGCGACGATGTAAGCGTGCAGGTGGCGCAGGCATACGTGCAGATTCTTTACAACCTTGAGCTGCGCGACGTGGCCCAGAGGCAGATTGACATCGACTCGATGCAGGTGGAACGCCTGCGCGAGATGTACCGCACGGGCAAAGCCAGCGGCGTGGAAGTGGCGCAGCAGGAGGCCACTCTCGCCCAAAGCCGCCTCACCCTGACGCAGGCCGACAACGACTACCGCCTTGCCTTGCTGTCGCTCGCCCAGCTGTTGGAACTCGACACGCCCGAGGGTTTTGCCATCGTGCGCCCCGACACGGCGGCAATCGCCATAGGCAACGCCACCGCCCTGCCCCTGCCCGACGAGATTTTTCAGGAAGCGCTGACGTTCAAACCCGAGGTAAAGGCCGAGACCCTGCGTCTGAAAGGTGCCGAGACAAACATCAAGCTCGCGCAAAGCGCACTGTGGCCGACGCTCTCTTTCAACGCCGGAATAGGCTCTAACTATTACACAATGAGCGGAATTGACAACGAAAGCTTCGCCCGGCAGATGCGCAACAACTTCAGCCAATACATCGGTCTGAGCCTGAACATTCCCATATTCAACCGACTTGAGACGCGCAACAGCATCCGCACGGCGCGCCTGAACCGCGAATCGCAGCAGCTTCAGCTGGACAACGTAAAGAAGAACCTGTACCAGGAGATACAGCAGGCGTACTATAACGCCGTGGCGGCGCGCGCCCAATACACCAGCAGCAGCGAGGCGGCACGCAGCAACAAGGCGGCCTTTGACCTTACGGCGGCCAAATACGAGTACGGCAAAGCGAACATTACGGAGTTCAACGAGGCCAAGAACAACTGGCTGAAGGCCGAGAGCGACCTTGCACGAGCCAAGTACGAATACATGTATGACACAAGTCTCATCGACTTCTACCGTGGCCGCGAACTCAATTTTTGAGTTCAGTGACAAGGGACGAGCAGACAAGTCAACGAGGAATTAGAAAAGAGTCAACAAGGAACGAGAGACGAGGGGACGAGGAACAAGACACAAGTGAACAAGTAACAAGATACAAATGAACAAGCAACAAGACACAAGCAGACGAGGCAAATCACCTTGTTGACTCGTCCCTTGTATCTCGTCAACTAACAAAACAAATAAAGCAATGAAACGAAACTTATCAATCTTTGCAGCGGCGGCCATGCTTCTGTCGTCGTGCATATTCAGAATCAACGGAACAGACAACAGTTTTGAACCTGCGGAAAGCGTCGAGGCGGCAGTCAAGGCGGCCGACAGCGCGGCGGCAAAAGGCTTCACCAAGGTGACCGCCAACGGCAGCATGGACGTCTACTACACGCCGGGCGACACCTTCACGATTGCCCTCAAGGGCGACACGGCCAGTATAAGGCGCACCATTGTGAAAGGCGACGGTACCACGCTGAACTTGTATATGGCAAACAACAAGGGTCTTAAGACCGAAAGCACGTATGACATCGACGTGTACATAACCGCCCCGACGCTTGCCGAAGTGAACCTTAAAGGCTCAGGCGACTTCACCGCAGAGCGCGGCATCAGCTCGCAGACGCTGGCGCTGAACATCGCCGGGAGCGGCGACATCAAGGTGAACGGCATCAAGACAGACGCATTAGGCGTGAGCATTGCCGGTTCTGGCGACGCGCAAACTATCGGGGTTGAAGCCAAGAAGGCGGAGTTCAGCATCGCAGGGAGCGGCGGTGTCGCCATTGACGGCATCAAGTCAGCCAACTTCACCGGCAGCATCGCCGGGTCGGGCGACATCAGCGTGACACGCGCCGACATCGGTAAGGCTAACTGCGCGATAGCAGGCTCGGGCGACATCGCCATCAGCGGACACGTCGGCGAGTGCGAACAGTCAGTCGCAGGGTCGGGAACGGTCAAAATCACGAAGTGAGTTTATTAGGAGTTAGAGAAGTTAAAGAAGTCAACGCTCACTCCGTTCGCTTAGAAGTTAAAGCCATTACCTTTATTATTAGTCCCTATCTATATTCCCTCCCTCGGGAGGGTTAGGGAGGGGCTTCACTCCGTTCGCTTAGAAGTTAAAGCCAAATGGTAACTACCTGATAATCAATGGGGTTACAAAAGGCCACCTTTTACAGAGTAAAAGGTGGCCTTTTAGCGTGCAATTGACGGCCTTTTGCAATGCGAAAGGCCATCAATTAAATACCCACCCCAACCCTCCCGAAGGGAGGGAGCTTAATTACCTTATTTTAATAGGTATCAATCATATTTCCAATTAGCTATAAGTTTTCTCCCTTTTAACTGCAATCGAGGCTCTCGGTAACCGTCATGCCGCACGCCGATACGGCATCCAGAATACGCAAATAGCGGCAAATGACGCTGGCTACATTCACTGGATACCGCGTCGGCGTGCGGCATGACGGTTACCAAGCGCCTCGATTGAAAATCAAACAATATGCCACAAAACCACCGGCAAACAGCCTTTTGACAATTGTTTTCGCCCGTTAACTTTATTATTCCGGCAAAAAAGCGTAACTTTGTGAGCAGAAAGCGCGGTTGCGCTGACAATGAAACTTTGCCACAACAAATTCGGAATACATTATCAACAAACATACATGAACATGAGAAAACTGTTATTCACCATGCTCCTCGCAGGCGCGGCAACATGCAACGCGCAGCAGAGGAGCGAGACCGTGTTGGCCGACGACTGGCTGTTCACGCGCGACAGGCTTACCTGGCAGATGGTAAGCGTGCCGCACGACTGGGCCATCAACGGGCCGTTTGACAAGAAATGGGACCTCCAGACCGTAGCCATCGAGCAGGACGGAGAGACCGAAGCCACCGAGAAGTCGGGCCGTTCGGGCGCGCTGCCGTGGATAGGCGAAGGCCACTACAAGACATACATCGACATTCCCGAAGGCTACGGCCACGTTGAGCTGCGCTTCGACGGCGCAATGAGCGAACCCGTTGTCAAGGTGAACGGCAAGGAGGCAGGCCGCTGGGCGTATGGTTACAACGCCTTCCGCGTGGACGCAACGCCCTTCGTAACGCCCGGACGCAACATCCTTGAGGTTGACCTCAACAACGTGGAGGAGAGCAGCCGCTGGTATCCCGGCGGCGGAATATACCGCCCGGTGAAGCTCATCATAACCCCGAAAACGCGCTTGGACGACTGGGGCGGATGGTTCCGCACCGACAAAATATCAGGAAAGAAAGCCACGGTGGGCATCTCGGCTCAGGTCACAGGATATGACAACGCCGACGGACTGGCCGTAACGTTCACCCTGAAAGACAAGTCGGGCAACACAGTTTACGAGGCGACGCAGCCCGTAAACGCCTCAGACGGACGCGCGACCGTGACCGGAGAGGTTAACAATCCGCAGCTTTGGTCGCCCGAATCGCCTTATCTCTATACCCTCACAACCGCCGTATCGGCAGGCGGCAGGCAAGTTGACGCGGTAACAAAGCGCGTGGGCATACGCACCGTTGACGTGTCGGCGAAGCACGGCTTCCGCCTTAACGGCCAGAGCAGGAAGATAAAGGGCGTGTGCCTTCACCACGACCTCGGCCCTCTCGGAGCGGCAGAGAACAAGACGGCGTTCATCCGCCAAATCCGCATAATGAAGGAAATGGGCTGCGACGCCATACGTACCGCCCACAACATGCCCTCGACAATGCAGATGGACGTGTGCGACTCGATGGGCGTTATGGTGATGGCCGAGAGCTTTGACATGTGGATTTACCCCAAATGCAAGAACGGATATGCGCGCTTCTTCAAGGAATGGAGCGACCGTGACATAACCAACCTCGTGCTCAACCACCGCAACCACCCCTCCATAATAATGTGGAGCATCGGCAACGAGATACCCGAACAGTGGAGCGAAGAGGGCCGCGAGATAGCCAGACACCTGCAAGACCTGTGCCACAAGCTTGACCCTACGCGCCCAGTGACGCAGGGTGTCGACAAGCCCGACGACGCGCTGAAGTCAGGCTTCCTGCAAGTGATGGACGTGCCCGGACTAAACTACCGCCTGCACAAGTACGACAGCTCGTTCAAACAGCTGCCGCAGGGCTTCCTCTTGGGCAGCGAGACGGCCTCGACGGTAAGCTCGCGAGGCGTTTACAAGTTCCCCGTCATAGCGTCAAACGACACGACCTACGCCGACGGGCAGTGCAACGGCTACGACACGGAGAGCTGCCCGTGGAGCAACTTGCCCGATGACGACTGGGCGATGCAGGAAGACCGCAAGTGGACTATCGGCGAGTTTGTGTGGACGGGGTTTGATTACTTGGGCGAACCGTCGCCCTATAACGAGTACTGGCCTTCGCGTTCGAGCTACTTCGGGATATGCGATTTGGCCGGACTTCCCAAGGACCGCTACTGGCTTTACCGCAGCCACTGGCGCAAAGACGCGCCTACGCTGCACCTTGTGCCCCACTGGACGTGGCCAGGACGTGAGGGAGAGGTTACTCCCGTGTACTGTTACACGTCATACCCGGAGGCCGAACTCTTTGTAAACGGCGAGAGCCAAGGCCGCAAGAAGCACGACAAGAAGTCGCGCCTCGACCGCTTCCGCCTGCGCTGGAACGACGTAGTGTACCAGCCGGGAGAAGTTACCGTAGTGGCGTATGACGCCAAGGGACGCGCAGCCGACACCCTTACGGTGAAGACGGCAGGCGCACCGGCACGGCTGGAGCTGAAGGCCGACAGGCAGACTATATCCTCACAGGGGCACGACCTGTCATTCGTCACGGTGACGATGGTTGACAAGGACGGCACGCCATGCCTCACGGCGGACAACGAACTGTCGTTCAACGTTGAGGGCGCAGGCACGTTCCGCGCTGTATGCAACGGCGACGCAACGTCTCTTGTCACGTTCAACTCGCGCCGCATGCCGCTGTTCAACGGCCAGTTAGTTGTCATCGTAGAAGGCAAACAGCCCGGCACGGCCACGCTGACGGTAAGCGCCGACGGCCTGCCCGACGCTGTACTGCCCATCACGGTGAAGTAAAACATATAGCAAAAAAGCAAGGGCTGCAAGTCAATCTTGCAGCCCTTTATAATTGCCTGATAATCAACGGGTTTGCAAAAGGCCACCTTTTACGGTGTAAAAGGTGGCCTTTTAGCGTACAATTGACGGCCTTTTGCCTTGCAAAAGGCCATCTATTAGACACCCACCCCAACCCTCCCGAAGGGAGGGAGCTTAATTACCACTGTTTGCTTAATAACATCATACATTTCAATTAACTACAATCGAGGCACTCGGTAACCGTCATGCCGCACGCCGATGCGGCATCCAAAATACGCAAATAG
>USHW01000038.1 GCA_900554545.1 uncultured Prevotella sp.
AAACAAGGGTAATCAAGCTCCCTCCCTTCGGGAGGGCTGGGGTGGGTCTGTTTTTTAATTAAAAATGAACAATGAACAATGAAAAATTATGATTACCTTCAAGGCTGTCTGCCAACAAGGCAAATCACAATTATCAAATCCCCATTATCAATTCTCAATTCAAAACACGGCAAATTGGAATGCAAAAGGCCATCTTTTACCCTCTAAAAGGCCGTCTTTTGCACTGCAAAAGACGGCCTTTTGTAACTCGTTGGATGCCAAGGTGTTACGTCGTTGGCTAAAATACGGCTTATTCCCGCTTGTTCTTGCCTTTGATGAAGCGCACAAGTTCGAGCACGTCGAGACCTATTTTCACTGACGACGAGAATGCCTTTGTGCCGTCGGTGGTCTTGAACACGGGCGTAAGTCCTGCCGTGGCGGACAGTACAATGGGTCCGAAGCCCAATGAATACTCCAGGTTCAGGCCGAAGCGGCGCAGCTTAAGGCCGTCGGGAGTGTGTACATTGCCGGTAGCGTCGGTCGCCTTGAAGCGGTATTCGGCGTTCGTCCTGATCTCCGCCGAGAGACCCAATGCCATGTGAAGGTCCTCGTAGTCACGCTGCAACGACAGCATTACGGGTATTCGCAGCGCACCGTAGTTGATGTTGTTGCCGCCCGCGTCGCCGCCAAGTTTCGTGTAGGCGATGCGCCCTCCGTCGTTATACATGGCGTAGTTGCGCCTGAAGCACTGGTGAACCCATGCCAGCTGAACAGCCGCAGTGAGACCGAACGTGCGCGCCTTGTTGAACGGCACGGCTATGGAATACGGCGTTATGCCAAGTTCGAACGACCCTGTGCGGCGGCTGTGCAGGCCGTCTGATGAGTTGCTGGACACGCCCTTGGTCAGGAAGTTCATGCCGAACCACATCATGGGGAAGTGCGGACGGAAGCTCATGTTCTGCAAGTTCTCCGACGGAATGAGCGGAGAGCCTACGAATACGCGCTCAACCTCCTGCCCGTCGACAAACTCCATCTCGCGCGTTTTCGACAGCTGGTAGCCGTCTTTGTTGTAAACCTTCACCACGGTCTTGCCGCTGTCCACGTCAACCACAATCTTCTTGTCCTTCACAGTGAACGTAGTGTCGTTCTTTTCTGCGGCAAACGCCAGGGCAGGCAGCAGTGCCGCCAATAATAAAATAAGGTGTTTCATATCTTTGTATGTTTGTTCTTACATGCTTGAATAGCACAGTTTCATGATGTCTTCGGGCGAAAGTGCGCCCTCGATGTAGATTACCGCGCCGGCGTTTCCCCTCGGGTTGCCGAACAGTATATAGCGGTTGGTGCCCTTGCTGAGCGTCGGCATCATGTAATATCCGCTCACAATGCGGCCGTTCTCCACCACTTCGCGTATCTTCCTGGCCGTCTTTCGGTCGGCTTTCAGGTACGGGGCGATGGCCGGTTGCAGGTTCTTGTACGTCAGGCTCTTGTACAGTTTCATCTCGTAGCCGTGCAGTTTGGCGTCGTGCATCTCCACCATCTTGCAGCCTTTGGCGTGCCCGTACAGCCTGAACACGTCGGCCACGTGCAGCCCTTCCTGTCCTGCCGCAGGCAGGGCGAGCGTCAATGCCGCCGCGAAAGCCAGCGCGATGCGCTTCAGCAGGTTGTGTCTCATGCCGTGTATAGTTGTTTTTGTCGTCATAATATCGTTCTCCTTTCATTGCATTAGTTCAAGTGCGTCGAAGGTGTCGTCGCAGTCCGAGGCCACTATTTGCAGCGCGTCGAGCGCCTCTTCGTTGACAGTCTGGCGGTCGGTGTACACCTTTCCGTCTATAACGGCGTAGCTGTTGTCCTGCCGGTTGATGTAAGTCACCACGGCGAACACCACCGCAGCCGCTGCGGCTGCCGACGTTATGAAGAACCGCAGGCGCGCCTTTGTGCTGCGTCTCGGTGCTTCCGGGGCGGCAGCGGCTTGCTTTTCTTCCCCTATATATGTGGCCAACGCCTTCAGCGGAACAAGCTCTTGAGGCACCTGGTTGTCGTCGTCGGCCAGATAGTCCATCAGCCAGCGTTCCTCGTCGGCGGTCGTAAGGCCGTCAAGATATTTGTCGGCCAAAGCCTTTGCACGTTTCTCCTTGTCCATAGCCAAGTTCTCCTTATATTATTTTATATGAATGTTCGCAACCGCCCTGCATAGTAGGCATTTGTCTTTAACTTCTTAGCGACCGCAGGGAGCGTTAACTCCTTTAACTTCTTTAACTCCCGATGAATGGGAGCTTTGCGGACATTCATCTTGTTTCATTTGTTTCTTTTCATCCTTTCTCGTGTCAGTTTGGCGTAGTCGGCTACTATTTTCCGCCTCGCCCTCGACAGGTTTTGCCGCAGGCTTTCTGCCGTGCAGCCTGTTATCTGCATTATCTCGCGGCTGTCGTAGCCCTCAATTTCCTTCATCCTGAACAGCTTTTGCTGCAACGGAGGGAGGTGTTCCACGATGCGCCTTATCAGTTCAACCTCGTCGGCATGCTCCGTTTCAAGGTCTTCAATGGCCGCTTCGCCGCCTTCGGCAGCCGTTCCCTGTTCCATCTTGTCGTGCCTCCATAAGTCCCGGGCCTTGTTTTTCAGTATGGCTACGGCCAGTGCCTCCTTGCTGTCATAGCGCTCTAAGGTGTCGCGTATGCTCCACATCTTGAGCATGACTTCCTGCACCAAGTCCTCGGCACGGCTGTCGTCGCCGGTCATCTTGCGTGCAAGCTGTTCGAGCGAGGCGCGCATCGGTATTATGATATGGTTGAACTCTTCTGGTTTCATGCCTTTTCATACAGAAGACGTTTCAAACGGTGAAACGTGACATCGGCATCGAAAATTTTTTATTTGGAAGGAGTTAAAGGAGTTAATGGGAGTTAGGCTTCCTGCCGGTTGCCGGGAGTTAAAGGACATTACCCTGCAAAGCATTTGTCCTTTAACTCACAGAGTGAGCACAGCGGGCGATAACTCCTGTTAACTCCCTATAACTCCCATATAATAATTCTATAATAAGATTGATTAAAAGAAAACCCTGCCGTACAAGACGGACAGGGCCAATGAAAGGAGGAATATCTGTAAATGTATATTTTACGGCTACAAAAGTACAAATAATTTGGTTCCCTGCAAAATTTGAAAGGATGTTTTTTATTGGAGAAGTGACGATGGGAAGTTAAAGGAGTTAATGGGAGTTAGGCTCCCTTACGGTCGCCGGGAGTTAAAGGACAAATGCCTTGTGGGGTAGTGTCCTTTAACTCCCGGAGTGAGCACAGTGAGCGATAACTCCCGTTAACTCCCTGTAACTCCTTACTAAAAAACGCTTTCTTTTTGATTTCCGTTGGCGCATGAGAAGGCCGTTGCTCTGCAAAAACGCGCCGCCGGACGGAAATGCGCCTGTTGTCCGTGTGCAAACGTAACTGCCGTTAATAACGGATTTTACGGCGTTTCGGCATGAATGTGTGCATGAAATACAACTGAAAAGCAATGGAAAAACGGTGGAAAGTGATGCAAAAGACCGCCTTTTGCAACGTTGAAGACGGCCTTTCGCATTGCGGTTGACGGCTTTTTGCACTGTAAAAGGCCACCTTTTGCAGAACGAAAGGCCGTGAAGTGTAATGGGAAAGGCCACTAACGGAGGTGAAAATGGCGTTTGGCTGCCGTGCCGCCATTCTGGTTCGGCAAAACAGCCGTACATTTTCCGTTTGACGTTTTGTTATATTGCGCCGTGTCAGTGCAGTCAAAACGTCAAATCGTGGTGCAATGTTATTTTTTCAGTATGCCGTTTGCGTGTTTTCCGGTGCTCGTCCGTATTACTATAAAAAACATAACGATGAAACGGAAACTGATATTGATGTTTTTCATGCTGGCGGTGTTCGTTGGCGCAAATGCGGCTCCAAGCGAGACCGAAAAGCTGAAAGCCAAGGTTGACAAGTACGTGGAACGTGTGGAGAAACAGCCCGACTGGCTCTACTCGCGCCTGCAGATGTACTGGGCGACGCATGCCACCGATGTGTTCGTTGACGGCGAGAAGTTCAGCCGTCCGGGCGGAAGCAAGGCGCCTGTGCCCACCGTCAAGTTCACCGGCACGCGCGGAACGGAGTCGGCATACAACGCTCCGGCTACCGAAGACCTTGTGCCTTACGATGACGACGAGACCGGCAGCGTGACATATATAAGCAAGTTGACCGGCAAGATGGAAAAGACGCACCCCTCGAAGACGGGCTGCAACATCTCCAGCGTAAACCGCCGCATTGTCACTATTGCGCGCGATGCCGCCCGGCTGTACAAGGCCACTGGCGACGAACGCTATGCAAGGACGGCCTTCGGCGTGTTCGACGTGTACATGAAGGGCATATATTACCGCAACGTCCCCCAAGACGTGAACCGCGGACACGGACTGACAATCGTCGGCATGCAGACGTTCGAGGTAATCCACGAGGACATAATATACGAGCTTACGGAGATTTACACCCTGCTCGGAGACTATATAAAGGATGGCCGCGACATGTATGAGGCGGCTTTCAAGAAGTGGGCCGACAACATCGTAGACAACGGAGTGCCCCACAACAACTGGGACTTGTTCCAGGCGAGGTTCATCACTGAAATAGCACTTGTGCTGCAACACGATGCCGACTATGCCGACAAGAAGGGCCGGGAGTACTACCTTAGTTGCGTGACCGACCGCAACAGCGTGCGCCAGTGGAGCATGAAGAAACTGGCAGACTTCGGCTTCGACGCGCAGACGGGCATCTGGTACGAGTCGCCCGGATACAGCATTACCGTGCTGAACGAGTTTGCCGCCTTCGCCGACGACCTCGAACAGCGTACCGGCATCGACCTTTTCAAGCAGCTGCCGGTGCTCCAAAAGGCAATACTTGCATCGCCGCAGTACCTCTTTCCCAACCGTATGTTCGCGGGATTTGGCGACACACATCCCACATATCTCAGCACTTCGGCCATGGAAAGCGTGCTGAACTATGCCCGCAGGCACGGCGACCGCGCACTTGAAGCGCAGTTCAACGCACTGAAGGAGGCCGTGGCTCCAGGCGCGCCCGACGACGTTATCGGCCGCTATGTGTCGCCCTCGTTCTACGCTCCGAACGTCTCATGGCTCGTGCAACGTACCGGCATGAACTCCAAGCACGACCTTATGGTGTCGCTCAACGGCAGTCTCGGCAACCACCAACACGCCAACGGAATATCAATGGAACTGTATGGCAAGGGGTATGTGCTGGCTCCCGACGGCGGCATAGGCAAGTACCTGTACAGCGGACTGGACTACCTGGAGTATTATTCGCAGTTCCCCGCGCACAACACCGTCTGCGTTGACGGCATTTCGAGCTATCCTGTCATGATGTCGTCGCACGCCTTCAAGGTGGACGAACGCTATCCTTCAACCAACGACCGCACGGAGTTCAGCCCCGTGACGTTCTCCCAGGTGTCGTTCATCGAACCCGAATCGTACAGCCGGCAGGTGCGCGTCAATGGCATAGTGAAGACCTCCGACACCGGCGGTTACTACGTTGACATATTCAGAAGCCGCAAGATGGAGGGCGGAGACAAGACCCACGACTACTTCTACCACAACCTCGGACAGGACATGACGCTGACCCGTGCCGACGGATCGTCCCTCAACCTGCGCCCGACCAACGAAATAGCCTTTGCCGGAGGGCATCTCTACGCCTACTCGTACATATACGACCAGATGTGCGCCGACTATGGCGGAGATGTCAAGGCGACGTTCACCGTCAACAAAGACATACGCATGACGATGTGGATGCAGGGCCAGCCGGAGCGCAAGGTGATACAGGCGTTGTCGCCCGTGAACCTCGAATACGAGCGCATGCCCAACCAACCGTATGACATCGACGGGCAACCCGTGTTGACGTACATCGCCAGACAGTACGGCGAAGCATGGACACGGCCCTTCGTCGCGGTGCTTGAACCGTCATCGAAGGACGAGCCTTCCGAAATAGAAAGCGTCGGATATTTCAAGCCGGAGAGTGTCGACAGCACGGCGGTGGGCATCGTCGTTACGCTGAAAAGCGGCCGCAAGGACTATATCTTCTCATGTGTCGGCGGCGCGGAGATGACCTATCAGGGCATGACCGTAAGCGGACGGTACGCCATTGTGAGCGACAATTTCACTTTCGAGAACGGAGTTTATAAGTTGACAAGGGACGAGTAGACGAGTGACAAGTAATGAGTAAACAAGCGATATGATGAAAAGAAACCTTCTTTTGGCGTTAGCCTTGGCGGTAGTGGCAGGCGCATGGGCGGCCGGTTTGGGCGGAGTTGTTACATCGCCCGGCGGCAATCTGGCCTTCAGCATGGAACAACGGGGCGGCAAACTACTTTACAACATAACATATAAGGGCAAGGCCGTGGTGACTGGAGGCCAGCTCGGAGTGAGCATTGACAACCATCTGGTGGAGTCGGCGATGGGCATTCCCACCGACACCGCAGCCCTGTGGACAGAGCATTTGCGGCTTACCGGCATCGACACCTTGTCGGTTGACACGGTGTGGACGCCCGTCTACGGCGAGAACGGCCGCATACGCGACCGCTACCGCCAGTGTACTTACCACTTCATAAAGGGCGGCGACGAGGGCGAAGACAGCGGAGGATACAACAAGAGGCGGCAATACCTGTTCGACATCGTGGTGAGAGCTTACGACGAAGGCATCGCCCTGCGCTACCATTTCCCCGAAGCAAGCAACGGACTCTTCATGCACATAACCGGCGATTTGACATCGTTCGCATTTGCACCGGGCGCGAAAGCCCTGCACTCCGCATGGGCGCAAGGGCCTTGTTCGTGGGTGAACCTTGAGCCGGAGGCATGGAGCGATGAGAGCGAAAGGCCGCTTTACATGGAGTTGGAGAACGGACTGAAGGTGGTGTTGGCCGAAGCCGGGCTTCACGATTTTGTGCGCGGAAAGCTCAAGTTGCAGCGTGACAACGTGTTGCAGATGGCGATGTACGGCAGCGCTGACATCATAACGCCCTACGACATGCCGTGGCGTGTCGTCATGGTGGGCGAAAAGGCTGTTGACTTAATCAACAACAAGCAGTTAATACTCAACCTCAACGAGCCTTGCCGGATAACGGACACAAGCTTCATCAAGCCTGGCAAGGCTTTCCGTTCGGGTCAGCTTGACGACAAGAGCATACGCGCGAGCATAGATTTCGCCGCCGATTTCGGCATTGAATACGTCGAGTTGGATGCCGGATGGTACGGCCCGGAGATGAAAGTAAGTTCGTCTGCGCTCGAAGTGGCGGCCAACCGCGACTTCTCAATGCCTGACTTGTGCCGCTATGCGGCGTCGAAGGGTGTCGGAATATGGGTGTATGTGAACCAGCGCGCGCTGTACAACCAGCTTGACAGCATCCTGCCGCTGTATAAAAAGTGGGGAGTCAAGGGACTGAAGTTCGGCTTTGTGCAGGTGGGCGGCCAGAAGTGGACTGACTGGCTGCACCGCGCGGTGGAGAAATGCGCCGCCTACGGGCTGATGGTTGACATCCACGACGAGTACCGCCCGACGGGATGGAGCCGCACTTACCCAAACCTTATGACGCAGGAGGGCGTGCGCGGCAACGAGGAAATGCCCGACGCATGGAGCAACACCGTGCTGCCGTTCACGCGGTATGTGGCCGGGCCGGCCGACTATACGCTGTGTTACTTCAACACGAGGGTGAAAAACACCAAGGCACACCAGCTTGCCATGGCCGTGGTTTACTACAGTCCGTTGCAGTTCCTGTTCTGGTATGACAAGCCCGACGCCTACCGCGGCGAGGCGGAACTCGACTTCTGGAAGCACTGCCCCACAGTGTGGGACGAGAGCATAGCCCTCGACGGCGCGCCGGGAGAATACATCGTGCAGGCGCGCAGGAGCGGAACGGAGTGGTATGTGGGCGCGATGAACGGCACGGAAGGCCGCGACATTGTGCTTGACACGTCGGCGTTTACTGAAAAAGGAAAGAAATACAAGGTAGAGATTTACACAGACGACCCGTCGCTGAAGACGCGCACCAACGTTCGTTCAATGGTCAAGACCGTGAAGGGCGGCAAGCCGATGAAGCTTAGTTTGCTGCCTTCGGGAGGGGCTGCGCTGCGCTTTGTGCCAATAGACTGATATCCAACGAGTTACAAAAGGCTACCTTTTGCGATGCAAAAGGTGGCCTTTTAGCGTATAAAAGGTGGCCTTTTACCTTCCAATTTGCCGTGTTTTGAATTGAGAATTGATAATGGGGAATTGATAATTATGATTTGCCTTGTTGGCAGACTGCCTTGAAGGAAATCATAATTTTTCATTTTTCATTTTTAATTTTTAATTAAAAAACAGGCCCACCCCAGCCCTCCCGAAGGGTGGGAGCTTGATGTGCTTTTGCCAATTGGCCTTATTTGCCTTATCAGTCTTGTCTGTCCTATTCAGCAGATAGGCCAAATCAACTATCCAAATATGCACAACCAAATCCTCATTTTGTTCTTTTTTTCTAATGCGTAATGCCTCTTTTTACATTTTTTTTGTATTTTTGCTACGTATGAAATTAGTAAATGTCTCATTGCGGTTAGCCGTCATGCTGCTTTCATTATTCCTCTTGCCTCTGCCGCGTATGTGGGCCGACATATACAGCGGAGAGGTGATGGAGTATGTCAACAAGGAGAAAGGGCTGTACGGCGAGACGGTGTCGAAAATCATGGCGGACACCGACGGGCGCATCTGGATTGCCACCAACGACGGCGTGTGCCTTTATAACGGCATGAAAATCACCGCGTTTCCCATTCCCGGCAGCGGCGAGGGGCACAACTATACATACGACCTTACCATACACGGAGGCAAGGCCATATACGCCGCTACGGGGCAAGGCGTGTTCAGGATGAGACCCGAAGACAACGGGTTTATCCGCGTGCTGCCGTCAATAAAGCGCGCCGAGGCGGTGCTCTCGGCCGGAGGCGTGCTCTTCGTAGGCAACCGCGACGGCCTCCACATCAGCCGTGGCGGCCAGGTAAGGACTGTTACCGTAGGCTCGACTCCGCTCGGAATAGAGAACGGAGTGCGTGACATCAGGCAGGGCGGAGACGGCGGAATATGGTTCATAAGCCGCTATGCGCTCAACCGGTACGACGTGAAGACGGCCAAGGTGAAGAGCTACAACCTGCAACCCATGCTGCCGCAGCGCGCCGCACTGTCGCATTTGGCCGTCAGCGGAGACAGGTTTTTCATAGGGACAAAGAACAACGGGCTGTACGTGTTCACCCCGAAAACAAACGAGATGACGAAGGTTGAGGGCGTGGGCAACATAGTAACGTCGCTGTACAACGCGCCGCAGGGACGCATCACGGCCAGCTGCGACGGCACCGGGGCTTTCCTCATAGACGGCAGGACGGGGCAGGTAATCGACCGCTACGGCACGCGCGGCGACAAGGCTCACCGACTGCCTACCAACGCAGTGTACTGTTTCATGCGCGACAGGAATGGCGTTGACTGGTTCGGTTTTTACCGTTACGGCATGGCTTACACCTATCACAGCGGCGACTTGTTCAAGACCTACTCCACAAAGGGCTTCACCACCGAGGGGCTTGACGTGCGCAGTGTGCTCGTAAGGGGGCGGCACAAGGTGATAGGAACCACCGACGGCCTGTACATAACCGACGAGGAAAACGGCCGGGTGAGCCACTTTACGCCCGAAGAGATGGGCGGCGCGCACATAATATCGACCCTGGCTTACTTCAACGGCTACTATTACGCAGGCTCGTATGACGCCGGGCTGCACCGCATCAATGCCGCCACGCTGACCGCGGAGCCTATTCCGGGCGAGCCGCTGCTGGCCTATACCACCATAGGAGTGCTGCAAGTGAACGACAAGGAAAACCGGCTGTGGATAGGAACGAGCGAGGGTGCGTTCGTGATTGACGGCCAGGGGCGCATCACCCGGTACACGGAGGACAACTCGCGCATCGTGAGCAACACCATCTCGAGCGCCTGTTTCCTCGACAACGGGGCAGGATGGCTGGGCGGGCCGGGCGGCCTTTGCCTCTACACTTCGGCCTCGGGACAGTTTGAGAAGGCCAACTTCCCGGCTGATTTCTTCAACAAGGAGAACATGCGGGAAATCAGGCAGGGGCACGGCGGACTGTATTTCTTCAACACGACGGCGGCCGTTTATTATTCAGACTGGGCATTGCGGCGCTACGGACGGCTCGAACTGCCGCGCTATCTCGCACTGGTTGACAAGGTTTCGTTCCTCGACGACCTTACGGGCAACTACTGGATAGTGACCGACGAGGGGCTGTTCTGCTACGACTACAAGGCCGGCAACCTGTTCCACTTCGGTTGCGGAGAAGGCTTCAGGTGCCAGCTTGTGTTCGGAAAGGTTGTATTCGACGGCAAGGACACCATCTACTTGGGCACTTCAAACGGGCTGATGTATGTCAGTTTGAAGGACTTTCGCAGCTGGCAGAAGCGTTCCAACTACACCGTGTCGCTGTTCGACGTGACCATAAACGGCGTTCCCGTGACGAGCGGTTACGAGAAGAACCTGAACGACGGCACGCCAGCCACGCTGCCGTGGAACATTGTTTCGGCCACGCTTGCCGTGAAACCGTGCCTCAACGACTACTCGCGCCACTACGGGAGGATGTACGAATACCGCGTTGACGGCGAAGGAGAGTGGAATGTTGTGAAGTCGGGCGAGGGCATATCGGTAAGCGGACTGTCGCTTGGCAACCACACCTTGCAGTTGAGGCTGGCCGGAGTGGCGGCCACGATGAGGACATATAACATAAAGGTTGTGCCATCGTGGGCGGCCATTGCCGAGCTGTTTCTGCTCCTATTGGCCGCAGGCGGCATGGTTTGGCGGTACAGATGGCGGCGTAGGGCGCGCTTGATTGCCGCACAACAGGCTGCGGACGGAACCGCAATCCCGTCTTCAGGACAGCCGGCCAGGGGCGATGCGCACAAGTATGAGCGCGTAAAACTCGACGAGGAGGAGTGCGAACGCATAGTGCGCCGCATGAAGGCGCTGATTGAGAAGAGCAAGATGTACACCAATCCCGACCTGAAGATGAGCGAGGTGGCCGACCGCCTGCACCTCTCGGCCAGCAAACTGTCGCAGGTGTTCAACCTGTATATGAAGGAAAACTACTACGACTTCATCAACCGTTACCGCATAGAGGAGTTCAAGCGGCTCATCGCCGCAGGCGAGTATGAGCGTTACACGCTGACGGCTTTGAGCGAGAAGTGCGGTTTCAAGAAGTCAACTTTCTTCACGTCGTTTCGCAAGTTTGAGGGCATGACGCCTACAGAATACCTTAAAAAGAAGGGCATCGGCGTATAGTCCGGCCGCCGTTCTTTGCCCATTCCGCGCCTTCCGGCATAGTGGCTTGTGTGGGTTCGGTATAAGAGAACGCTTTGTAGGAACGTTATTTTAATTGAAAATTGAGAATGGGGAATTGAGAATTATGATTTGCCTTGTTGGCAGACAACCTAAGATAATCATTATTCTCACGTGAATTCGGTATAGGCACCCACTTTTTGTATGGACATAATTTATTATGTCCGCACGTTCTGAAAGAACGTATCTGCTTGGCATTACTTGCTTTATACGCCTCTTCGCGGCGTTCGGACATAATGAGCCGAAGGTCAGCGAAAGCTAATTATGTCCCTACAAAGGGTATGTGTTTATACCGAACTCACGTTAGTTCTCAATTCCATATTCTCCATTCTCAATTTAAAAGGCGGCAAATTGCAATGTAAAAGGCCGTCTTTTACACGCCAAAAGGCCACCTTTTGCAACGCAAAAGGTGGCCTTTTGGATTTCCATTGAAAACTTTTCATTCAGCCGTCGGTTGCCGGTCTTTGCAGCGGAGAAGCTTCGGAAGCTTCACAACGGCCGCAAACCGCTTAAAATCTTACGCCCTTTCATTCTGTCTAATTTAGACAAATATGGCACATATTGTTGATAATCAGATGATTATTGCGTTTTAAGCGGAAGTCTAAAACAGGTGGCTGCATACACTTAAAAATCATTTGACATATATCAATTTTCGCAATAACTTTGCCGCCGAAGACAATTCACCATGAAAACTTTACCGTGAATGGAAACAACAGTCAAATGTATCAATCATGAAGTTGTAGCCTCTATATATAAGAGGTGTTATGGCAAGCTGCTGGCATACTTGGCAGGCTGCACTCACGACACGATGGATGCGGAGGACATGGCGCAGGACATTTTTGTCAAGATGCTTTCCATCGGCGTCGTCACAGAAGCCACGGCGGAGGCCCTGCTGTTCGTCATGGCGCGGCGCATGGTCATCGACGACGCGCGCCACAAGGCTTTCGTGCGTCAGGGAATGAAGCAACTGGCCTGCACGGTGTCGCAGTATGACACGCACTCCGTGGCGAGGCGGCTCGAGGTGGACGAACTGCTGGAACGCGAGCGCGCCGTACTGGCCCGCATGGCGCCCAAGCGCGCCCGTGTGTACGAGATGTACAGGCACGAGGAACTGTCGGCCAAGGAGATTGCGGCGCGCCTCGACATAAGCCGCCGCACAGTGGAGACGCACATCTATCTGTCTACAAAGGAGATGAAGCGGCAGATGCACGGCATCGTATGAAAATCGGAATTACAAGCCTAAATCAATTTAATCAAGTTTTAATAGTAGCATCTATGAAACGTAATCTTATCAAAATCTGTCTGCTTACAGGGCTTATGGCCCCATGCGCGCCACTGTACGCCGCGCCTGGCGCAAGTCCTGTGGTAAACCAACAGCAGACGGTCAAGGGACATGTTGTCGACGAGACGGGTGAGCCTTTGATTGGAGTCACAGTACAAGTAGTAGGTAAAACGGGAGGCGCGGTGACCGACCTTGACGGCAATTTTACCGTCAGCGCCTCGAATGGCGACCAGCTCAAGGTGTCGTACATCGGCTATGCCGAGCAGACGGTCACCGTGAACGGGCCTACCGTAAATATCCAGATGAAGGCCGAGGACACCGCGCTCGACGAGCTTGTGGTTGTCGGTTTCGGTGTTCAGAAGAAGGAGTCGCTCACCGGTGCCGTTACGGTTGTAGACTCAAAGGCGTTTGAGAACAAGGGCGGACTGTCCTCTCCGTTGCAGGCTTTGCAGGGACAGGTGCCCGGCGTGATGATTACACGTTCGTCAAGCGCCCCCGGTGACGAGAGCTGGAGCATGAGCCTGCGCGGCGCCTCGTCAATGAACTCAACCGAGCCGCTCATCGTCATCGACGGCGTTGCCTACAACAGCGTCAACGACATGCGCCTGCTCAACCCCGACGACATCGAGAGTATCAACTTCCTCAAGGACGGTTCGGCCGCCATCTACGGTAGCCGTGCGGCAGGAGGTGTCGTGCTCATCACCACAAAGAAAGGCCAGTCAGGCAAGCTCCGCGTGGAATACAGCGGCAGCGCGACGCTCAAGACCGTCGGACTTATGCCCGAACTGATGAACATCGACCAGTGGGCCACGGGCATACGCCAGGCCATCGTCAACGACAACTATACCATGGGCGGATGGCAGAACTGGTGGGCTTACACCACATTGGCGCAGCAATACAAGGGACATTACATCGACCTGGCTACCCAGCCCAACCCGTTTGGCAGCTCGGCGTTCACCGATGTGGCCGATTTCGTGTTCGACGACACGACCGACTGGCTCGGAACGCTCTTCGGAAGCAGCTGGAGCACCAACCAAAGCCTCTCGCTCTCGGGCGGCAACGACAAGATGTCATACCGTGTGTCGGGCAGTTTCCTCTACGACGGAAGCCCCTTGCAGTACGGCAAGAACAACAACCGCCGCTTCAACCTGCGCTTCAACAATACTTACAAGTTGAATAAAATTTTCACACTTGAGAGCAGCATAGCCTACAGCAGGCAGGAACAGGTTGCCCCGACGCAAATCGGCGCGGCCCTCACGGTGAACCTGCCGCAGCCCGGTCTGCCGCTCCAGACGCTCGACGGAAAGCCCTACGGATGGGGAACATGGGGTTCGCCGTTGGCAAAAATACAGTATGGCGGCGACAACAAGCTCAGCGTTACCTCAATCAACATCAGCGAAACGCTGCGTGCAAACATCACAGACTGGCTCGACGCGAGCGTCAACATCGGTTACAACAGCTCTGACGCACGCCGCAGTACCGTGCAGAACGCCATCACATATTATAATTATACGGGCACGACTGAAATCATGAGCGACCCCACTCAGGACGAGTCTTACTTCCGTCAGACCTCTACACGCACCGACTTCTACAGCTTCTCAGGCTATGTCAACGCACACAAGACCTTCTGGGACAAGCACAACACGAGCCTCATGCTCGGTGTCCAGTACGAGCTGAAGGACATGGAGGGCTTCGGAGCAGAGTACTCTGACATCCTCAAAGGCGTGGACGTAATCAACGGTAACGGCAACCTTATCCTTTATACAAAGGACAATTGGCTGCCCAACAACAACTACCGCAACGCCATACTGTCATACTTCGGCCGCTTCAACTACGACTATGACGGCAAATACCTATTGGAATTCAACGGACGTTACGACGGAAGCTCGAAGTTCCTGCCTGAAAACCGCTGGGATTTCTTCTGGGGTGTGTCTGCCGGATGGCGCATAAACCAAGAAAGCTGGCTAAAAGACGTGAAGTGGTTGAGCAACTTGAAGCTCCGTGCGTCATACGCCGAGATGGGTTCTCAAAGCGGAATAGACAACTATGACGGCTACCAGTTCTATAATTTGAATACCAACAGCGGCGCATACGTAGGCAGCGGACTGCTCACTTACATTGCTACCAACGGCAAGTTCGCCTCCACTACACGTCAGTGGGAGCGCATAAAGAACTACAACATCGCGTTGGACTTCGGCTTCTTCGACAACCATTTGACCGGTACAGTTGAGGCTTTCTTGAAGAAGAACGACAACATGCTTGTCGCAATAACATATCCCGCAGTGCTCGGCGACTCTGCTCCGACGGCAAACAGCGGCAAGTTCAAGGACTGGGGATTTGAGGCCAGCCTCAATTACAACTTCAAGGTGGGGCAGGTTGAGGCCCATGTAGGCGGCGACATCACCTTCGCGCGCAACGAGCTGACCGACTACGGCGGCACAAGCGTGATGAGTTCGGGCTACACCAGCACGCAGCAGGGCTATCCGCTCAACTCCATCTTCGGCATGCGCTACGGCGGAAAGATACAGAACGAGGAGCAGCTTGAGGCTTACCTGGCCAAGTATTATCCGAACAACGGCATCGGAATGCCCAACAACCTGCGCGTAGGTGACAACATGTTCTGCGACGAGAACGGCGACGGACGCCTTGACTACAAGGACTACATCTACCTCGGAAGCGACACTCCGGAAATCTCTTACTCGTTCAACTTCGGTGCGCAATGGAAGGGAATTGACGTGAATGTTGTGTTCCAAGGCTCCGGCAACCGCTTCGTTTACCGTGGAATAAACAACTGGACGGTGCCGTTCCGCAACATGTACCAGAACTTTACGACGTCATGTCTGGGCAATACGTGGAGTGTTGACAACCCCAACGCTTACTATGCGCCCTACACTACGGACAGCAACATCAACAATTACAACTACCAGGCAAGTTCGCTTACCGCACAGGACGCGCGCTACATCCGACTGAAGAACATCACCGTAGGCTACAACCTGCCGAAGTCCCTGCTTCAGAAGATAGGCTTCATCGAGTCGGCACGCATCTATTTCACGGGTGAAGACCTTTGGGAGAGCACCAAGATTTCAGACGGATGGGACCCCGAGGCGAAGCGCGATGCCAGCGGAGTGCAGCGTTATCCGTTCACACGTAACTTCACATTCGGACTTAACCTGACATTTTAAACGAGCAGACAAGTAACAAGGAACGAGCAGACAAGTCAAATCACCTTGTCAACTTGTATCTCGTCACTCGTCAACTGAACGGGAAATACCTCATCAACTCGTATCTCGTAACTTGTCAACTAAAAAATAAAAAACAATGACAACATACAAAAACATCATAAGCCGTTCGGCAAAGGCCGCCTGCATGGGGCTTGCCCTGCTGTGCACATCGTGCCTCGACTTCGCGCCGGAGGCGCAGATGAACGACGAAAGCGTGTGGAGCGAAGCAAACAACTTCCAGCTCTTCGCCAACCAGTTCTACGGATGGACGAGCGACCTCCAGACCGGTGAGACCACAAACTACCGCGCCCGCGTGAACGACGGGCCTCACAGTGACTTCCGCAGTGACATCATGACCGGGCCGAACGTCAACGTCTACAGTGCCGGAACGAACTCCATACCGTCTGAGGACGGCAACTACAACAACCTGTACAAGCAGATTTACTACACCAACCTACTGCTCAAGAACGCCGAGGGCTTTGGCCGGCAGGACGAGATTGCGGTGCCGGTGGCCGAGGCCAAGTTCTTCCGTGCCTACTGCTATTTCGAGCTTGTGCAGCTCTACGGTGACTGCATACTGCTTACCGAGCCTGCCGACATGGACAGCCCGGCTATGAACGCCGAGCGCAACGACCGCGGCGAGGTGATAGACCAGTGCATAAAAGACCTGACAGAGGCCGCCGAAGGCCTGCCCGACAGGCCGACAGAGGCCGGCCGCCTGTGCAAGGACGCGGCCTGGGCTTACCTTTCTCGCGTGGCCCTTTACGAGGGAACATGGCAGAAGTTCCACAACGGCGGTGCTGGCGCTACAACCAACTCGGAGCGCGTAACGTCGCTGCTCACCACGGCGAAGAACGCCGCCAACGAGGTAATCACGCGCGGCAACTACACCCTGTTCTACAACAGCCAGCTCGGCACCGAGAGCTACCGCTACATGTTCATACTTGAAGACGTGCAGTGCAACCCCGCCGGACTTACCACGTCTGACAACACCGAGTACATCTTCTCGCGCCGCCACCGCGTTGAGGACGGCTGCGGCTACAACATCTCCCACGCCATGCTCGTAAGCGGAATATCGCCTACGCGCAAGCTCGCCAACATGTACCGCTGCCAGGACGGCCTGCCAATAGACAAGAGTCCGCTGTTCCAAGGCTACTCTACAACCACGTCAGAGTACACCAACCGTGACAACCGCATGCTCACTACGCTTATACGTCCGGGCACGATGACGTGGAACGGCAGCGACGCAAACAACTGCCGCGTGTCGTGGGACGACAGCGACCTTGAGCGTGCCCGTGAGCAGACATGCGCCACCGGCAGCGGATATATGGGTCACAAGTGGGCCGTTGAGCGCAGCGTCAACCCCGGCAGCGAGGCCATGGACTTCCCGATAATACGCTACGCCGAGGTTCTGCTCAACTACGCCGAGGCAACATACGAGCTTGACAACGCCATATCTGACGAAGACCTCGACAAGAGTCTCAACGTAGTCCGCCTGCGCGTGAACCCCAATATGACGAAGCTGAGCAACGCCCTTGTGAACAACAACGGTCTCAGCATGCGCGAGGAGATACGCGCCGAGCGCACCGTAGAGCTGGCATTCGAGGGCTTCCGCATCGACGACCTGAAGCGCTGGTACACCGCAAGCACCGAGATGCCGCAGGATTTGCTCGGCATCCAGTACGGCGGAACACAGTGGGAGAGCGTCTGGACAGACCAGAGCAACCAGCTCAATGCCGACGGCTGCATCGTAATCTTCAGCAACCGCCAGTGGGGAGAGAAGAATTATCTCTATCCTCTGCCCAGCGACCAGACACAGCTCAACCCCAACATAGGGCAGAACCCTGAGTGGAATTAAGCCTGCGGAAATGAAAAATAAATAATGAAAAATGAATAATATGTAACGGCTTGATAATCAGCGGTTTTGCGAAAGACGGCCTTTTACCCTCCAAAAGGCCACCTTTTACCCGGCAAAAGGCCGTCTTTCGCAAGCCAAAAGGCCACCTCTTGCAAGACAGGGGGAAACGGCACGCAACGCCGGTACACGTATAACAAGCAACAACAATAATGATTATGAAAACAATATCACAGCATAACCGCACGTCAAGGCCGCGCTTCCGCGCCATGAGGAAGGCCGCCACGATACTCGTCGGCTCGCTGGCAGCCGTGGCTGCGATGACGCTCGCGGCATGCGATGACGACGACCTGAACTCAAGCACCATAGCGGCCATAACACCGTCGTCGGTGGAGTTCAACCTGCCAGCCGAGCTGCAAAGGCTCATTTACACCGACAACACAGGCTCGCAGTGCCTCCCGCTCATCAAGGGTGAGGCCGTGCAGCTGGATTACACGCTGCTGCCCGACACGGCAACGTTCACCGACGTGGAGTGGACTTCGTCCAACGAAGCCGTCGCTACGGTTGACCAGGAAGGCAACGTGTCGGCCCTCAGCGGCGACGGTACAGGCTTCTCCGTCGTCAACGTCACGCCCCTCGGCTTCCTTTCGAGCAGCGGCATCAGCGCGTCGCTTAAGGTAGTTGTGTCAAACGAGCTTGTCGAGGCGCAGTCAATCACAATCAACGCCGAGGCCGACGAACTTTACGGAGGCGACCAGATGCAGCTTTCCGTTGCCATCTCGCCTGAAAACGCCACATACAAGACCGTGGAATGGACATCGTCTGACCCGGCCGCAGCCACCGTCGATGCAAACGGAGTGCTCACGGCGCAGATGACCGAGGAGAACGAAGTGCCCGTAACAATCACCGCTACGGCGCTCGACGGTTCGGGCGTAACGGCTACGAAGCAACTCACCATACGTCAAATCGTACAGCCAGAAGAAGTGACCATCGACCCGTCGTTCGACAATACAACGTGGGCTTTCAACGAAGGAGGCGTCAACCTTGCCTACACCACCGTGCCCGAGCAGTGTACAACCTCGCTCATACAGTGGACAACGTCCAACCCGTTGGTGGCAACCGTCGATAATGGAGTGGTTACATTTACAGGCCGCGGCGACGTTACAATCACCGCTACATGCCCCGAGACAGGACAGAGCAGCTCGGTTACGCTCCACATCCCGTCCGGTTTAGTGCGCGAGACGTACGGCAATCCTGACCACTTCGTATTCGCAAGCACCGGCAATGGCAGCCACGAGTGGCACGACGGATACCTTACGATGATAACATACGCAAGCAACGCAACCAACCAACGCGGCGACCTTAAGAACACGGAGAACATCTATCTGCACGCAGGCAACTACCCGATAATAGCCGTCCGCATGGAAGACGTGCTTGACAAGTACGCATCTGAAGGCGTGACATCACGCAACATAACCCTCGACGCTTCGGGCGACGGCTACAGCGGAGGACTCGACGGCAACAACAACAAATGGCTGCACGACTACAAGTGCAGCGACGGCAGCCACGTGTTCATCTACGACCTTACCCAGCAGTCATGGGCTAACGGCGGAGTGATGGATGCAAGCATGGAAGTAGAGTTCCGCACCTTCCAGTTCAAGTACGCCGACATCAGGACCATAGACCACACCCTTGAGTACAACGTTTACTGGTTGCAGACGTTCAAGACCATCGAAGAAGTACAGGAATACATCTCCGGTGAAGGTCTTACTTACGAGATAATCAAATAACATTAAAAGCATTCGATATGAAACTTAGCAAAATAATGTTCACCGCAGGATTTGCAGCGCTCATCGCGCTGCAGACCTCCTGCCGCGAGAACGAATACGGCACGGTTGACCTCACCATGCCTGACGACAACCCGACAGACGAACCAATCGAGGCGCAGTACACCTACGACCATCCCTGTGCAATGTTCTCAGAAGATGACTTCACACGTGTGAGGGAGTCATTGGCCGACGGTAGTGCTCCGCAAGCAGTGAAGGACGAGTTTGAGCAGCTGAAGAACAGCCAGTATTCACGGCTCACATATCAGGCAGAACCGCAGGAGTGGATTGTCCGCGGCGACGCAACGGGCACCGAACCGGGCGTTGAGAACTACGCATACGCCATGCGTGATGCCGCTTCCGCTTACCAGCAGGCGCTCATCTACAAGGTTAATCCTGATGCGGACGAGGCCAACCAGTATGCCGCAGCTGCCGTAAAGACGCTCAATGCGTGGGCAGCAACCTGCGTGGGCATCACCTCTAACGACGCAAACCAGGTGCTCGCAGCCGGTGCGCAGGGCTATACCTTCGCCTGTGCGGCTGAGATGCTGCTCGATTATGAGGGCTGGAACGAGGCCGATAAAAACACTTTCAAGCAGTGGATGATTGACGTGTTCGCATCGAAAAACATCGACTTCCTTGAAAACCACGGCGGTGCTAACAACTGTTCGCTGCACTACTGGAGCAACTGGGACTTGGTTAACATGTGCTCTTACCTCTCAATCGGCATCCTGACGGAGAACGACGAGATGGTGAACTACGTCGTCAACTACTTCTACAACGGAGCAGGCAACGGCTGCATCGAGAACCTTATACAGGGAACTTTTGACGACCCGCTCGGCACCGGAGAGCAAATCTGCCAGAACCAGGAGAGCGGACGCGACCAGGGACACGCCCAAATGTCGGCCATGGTGGCCGCCAACCTCGCACAGATGGCTTACACTTTGTACACCAAGAACCCGTCAGTCAGCCAGCTTGACTTCTTCTCCGCCAACGACAACGCACTGCTGAAGATGGGCGAGTACGTGGCTTTGAGCAACTTGCGCAGCGGCGACGACAATGCCAACGCTAACGGACAGTGGATAATCGCGGCAACGGAGATGCCTTTCAATACCTATGAATATTGCATCGACTGCGACTGCCGTGACAAGAACCACGGTGCAACCCACACGCAGCTGGCCAACGATGAAGGCCGCGGCAGCGTCCGTCCGGGATGGGAGATATACCTCAACCATTACAGGAGGATAAAAGGCTTGTCGTCAGGCTTCACCTACGTAAAGCAGTTTGCTGACAAGCTGCGCCCCGAATGCGGCGCAGGCGAGGCGCAGAACCGCTACGGAACAAACTCTGGAGCGTTCGACCAGCTCGGCTGGGGCACTCTGATGCTTTATACGGAATAACACTATGACAGGGCGTGCGCCGCACTGAAAAAGGCCAATCGCAAGGCAACGGCGCAACCCATTGACATTCAATATGTTACAAAAGGCCGTCTTTTGCACTGCAAAAGACGGCTTTTTACATTGCAATTGACGGCCTTTTGGCGTGTAAAAGGTGGCCTTTTACAGCCCAATTGGCCGTGTTTTGAATTGAGAGTTGAGAATTGTGAATTGATAATTATGATTTGCCTTGCTAACAGATGGCCTTAAAGGTAATCATAATTTTTCATTTTTAAATTTTCATTATTAATTAAAAAACAGCCCCATCCCAACCCTCCCGAAGGGAGGGAACTAGATTACCATTTTTTAATTAGTGACATTATGTATTTCAATTAGTCACAATCGAGGCACTCGGTAATTGTCATGCCGCACTGTGATGCGGCATCCATAAAACACAAAGAATGACAAATGGCGTTGCCTGCATGTACTGGATGCCGCATCGGCGTGCGGCATGACAATTACCAACCGACCGCTTGCGGCAGGGTTTTTACCGCAGTTTTATTTT
>USHW01000039.1 GCA_900554545.1 uncultured Prevotella sp.
AACAATACACTTTTGTGCATTATCTCAAAAAAACAAAAAGAGCCGCCTGCCTGCCGTGCTGTATGGAGACACCGATTTGGTGGATGGTGACGGGCGGTTTGTTGCCCGCCGCCGCCTTGCTCCGCCCGAACGGCTTACATGGAGGTCGTTCCGCAGCGGCATGCTGGTGTGCCATCAGGCGTTTTATGCACGTGTTGACATAGCCCGGCGCACGCCTTACGACCTGCGTTACCGCTTCTCCGCCGACGTGGATTGGTGCATCCGGGTGATGAAAGAGGCTGCACGTATGCGCTTGCCGCTGGCAAACGTCCACGCCACAGTGGCCTGTTACCAGCGTGAGGGGCAGACAACGGAGAATCACCGGGCTTCGCTTCGCGAGCGGTTTGACGTCATGCGGCGGCATTACGGATTGGTTGTTACGCTGGCTATGCACGCCTGGTTCGTGGTAAGGGCAGTGTTGAAGCGCGGCCGCAGCTGACGGCTTTTCGTCCGATTTACGTTTTAATAACAAAAATAATTTGGCTTTTTACTGTTTAATTGCCTATTTTTGCTGATGTAAACAATAGCAATTAAAACAGAAGAAAGGAGGTGATATGAAGAAGTTTATCGTCAGTTTGACTTTGCTCGGGCTGTTCAGTGCGGGCACTATGGCTTTCGTCAGCCATGACAACGACGAGCCGCCAACGCGCCAAACGGAGCAAAGGCGCGGCCATTGCGGTTGGTATGACAGTCGCGACGGCCATCACCGCCACCACCGCAGGGGCGGATGCTGCGGCGAGAACCGCTGCGATTATGACCGCAGGGACGACAGGTGCTGCAATGAAAGGTATGGATGCGGAGCTTGCCGGTACGACCGTTGTACGGTGGACGGGTGCCATGAGCGCGGCAAGTTGTGTCCCGAGTGCGCTGAATGGTGCGACTACCATAAGGACGACGACGTTTACAAGCGTAAATGAACAAAAGGAGCTGTCTTTTCGATAGCTCCTTTTTGTTTGCCCGTCAGCGGCAAAAAAGCAGGCGGCTGTCAGCTCACGCTGGCAGCCGCCTTGACAATTTATTGACTTTAACAATTATGAGTATCTTAGGATTTGTCCGGGACGTATGCGCATCTTGCGGCTTATGTGGTTGAGCTTGCACAGCTTGTCAACCGTAGTTCCGCGTTTCTTCGCGATTGAGCTGAGGGTTTCTCCGCGCTTAACCTTGTGGTATAGAACGTCTCCTCCTTGTCTTGACGACTTTTTAGAAGCCTTGTTGCCGCTGTTGTTGTCGGCTGAAGCCTCGGCCATGTCGCTTTCATTGTTTGAACGCTTGTTGGCGAGTATCGACTCGTTTTCGTATGTATCCTTGTGGAACATGTATGTGTCGCTGGTCACATCCTGGTTCCTGAAGTCGAACATCAGCGCCGGATTGAGTGCCACTCCGCACAGGCGTGTCTCGAAGTGCAGGTGTGAGCCGGTGCTTCGGCCGGTGTTTCCGCCAAGGCCTATCGGGTCTCCGGCCTTAACGGTCTGGTTTTCCTTTACCAGATGTTTGGACATGTGTCCGTATATTGTCTCCAGTCCGTTGTGGTGGCGTATCACAACGTAGTTTCCATAGCCTCTTGCTTCGTATTTGACGATGCGCACTTTTCCGCTGAACGCTGCGCGTATTGTGTCGCCGATGTAGACTTTCACGTCGATGCCCTTGTGCATCCGTCCCCAGCGGCGTCCGAAGTTGGATGTTATCACCCGGCTTGTCGTAGGCATGCAAAAGTCTTTCAGGTTGATGAGGAACGAGTCGGGCAGTTCCGTAGCCTTGTGTGCGTACCTGTTGTTCCAGTCTTTGTACAGTTGTGCCGAGGGTGAGCCGGCCTGTTCCTTGTCGATGAGCCTGCGAAGCGCGATGGTGTCCACAGCTTTCATCTTCTTGTCTATGGGAGCCTGTCGTGCCAGAAGGTCTTGTGCGGAAGCCGTCGCCGCCGTCATGGCAAGAAAGGCAGTAATTGTCAATGTCTTAATAGTTCTTTTCAAATACATGGTTGAATGTTGTCGATTAAGCTACCGGCTCCGGCAAATGCCGGCACCGAATGGCGGAATGTTTTTCAAAGTTGAAATCCCGCCCTGTTGTAAAAACGTTGCAAAGATACTAAAAATAATTGTACGATGTATTACACGTTAACAACTTTATCGACCTTTTAACATAGGTGGATGTTTGCCCGATGCGTGGAGGCTGGTGTACGCATGTTTTCCGAAAGGTGGCATTTTGCACTGCAAAAGGCCGCATTTCAGCGTGTAAAATGCCATGTTTTGCAAGGTAAAATACGGCCTTTTACAATGCGTTGAGAGTCAGTGTGTTACGCGGAAGGCCGCCGACACGTCAATAAAAGTAAAATTTTTCACTCTTTTACGACGGTCGTTTGCGGTTTATTTCGTAACTTCGCAGCTTGTAATGAATAATCTTATAAGAATATGTTGACACTAAAAGAAAGCAAGGCGATTATCTCGTTGATACACAGGCAGGTGGTTCCGGCCATAGGATGCACGGAGCCTATAGCCGTGGCTTTGTGTGTTGCCAGGGCACGAGAGTTGCTCGGAGGGGAGCCGGAGTCAATCCGCATCCGTCTGAGCGCCAATATACTGAAGAACGCCATGGGCGTAGGCATACCCGGTACGGGCATGACCGGCCTGCCCATAGCCGTAGCCCTGGGCGCGCTGATAGGGCGTTCTGAACTCGGACTTGAGGTGCTGCGCGACTGCAACCGCGAAGCCGTGGAACGCGGAAAGCGTTTCATTGCAGGCGGCCGCATCAGCATCGGCCTTGAAGACAACGCCCCCGACAAACTGTACATAGCCGTTACGGTAAGCGCCGGAGGACATGAGGCCGAGGCGCGCATCGCCACTGAGCACACCAACTTTGTTTACCTGCGCCGCGACGGTGATGTAATCGAAGACAAACCGATACATGCCGGGCACGCCGACAACGAGGAGGAAGTGCCGCTTACATTAAGAAAGGTGTACGAGTTTGCAACCGAGACCGACGTGGCCGACCTGCGCTTCATCCTTGAGGCGCGCGACATGAACGAGGCGGCGGCGGCCGACGGGCTGCGCGAGAACTTCGGCCACAGGCTCGGAAAGACCCTGTGCAGCCCCCTCGGGCGCGGAATAATGGGTGAAGGCATCTTCTCTAAAGTGCTCGCCGCCACCAGCTGCGCCTGCGACGCGCGCATGGCCGGGGCCATGATACCCGTGATGAGCAACAGCGGCAGCGGCAACCAGGGCATCTGCGCCACGATGCCAGTGGCCGTATTCGCCGAGGAAAACCATAACACCGAGGAGGAAACCATACGCGCTTTGATAATAAGCAACCTGACGGCCATATACATAAAGCAGCACCTCGGCACGCTGTCGGCGCTCTGCGGATGCGTGGTGGCCAGCACGGGCAGCAGCTGCGGCATAACATATCTTATGGGAGGAAGCTACGAACAGATAGCATTCTCGGTTAAGAACATGATTGCCAACCTTACCGGAATGATTTGCGACGGCGCCAAGCCAAGCTGTGCGCTCAAGCTGACGTCGGGCGTAAGCACCGCCATCCTTAGCGCGATGCTCGCCATGCAGAACAAACATGTCACATCGGTGGAGGGCATCATCGACGAGGACGTTGACCAGAGCATACGCAACCTGACCGAAATCGGGCGGCGCGGAATGGACGAGACCGACCGCTACGTGCTCGACATAATGACCCACAAGAGTGTGAAGAACTGACAATCAACAGCTAAGAATTATACATTACAGGGCATATCGGGAATATCCGACACATCAATCCATTCAAAAATACCATCAAACAACAAACCATTATGAAGAAACAGATATTCATAACACTGCTTTTCGCGCTGCTTGCCGTGACCGCAGGAGCGCAGATGCAAGACCCCGTGCACTTCAGCGTGAGCCAGAAGAAAGTGGCGGAAAACATTGTTGAGGTTGTGTTCAGCGGCAAGATAGATGCCGGATGGCACGTGTATTCTACTGGTTTGCCTGCCGAGGGACCCATCTCGGCGACAATCACAACCGAGACCGCCGACGGAGCGAAGGCCGACGGCAAGCTTGGACACAGGGGAAAAGAGGTCAACCAGTATGACAACATGTTCGGCATGAACCTGCGTTACTTTGAGAACAGCGTCACGTTTGTGCAGAAGTACAAGATTACCGGCAAGACTTACCATATCAAGGGCTACCTCGAGTACGGCGCATGCAACGACGAGATGTGCATGCCTCCCACCCAGGTGGAGTTCGACTTCAAGGGAGAAGGCCCGGCAGACGCGCCCCAGGAGGCGGTAGCAGAGGAGAAACCGGCGGCTGACTCCGTTGCTGTGCCCGATTCGGCTAAGACTGACAGCGTGGCAGATGCAAGCCTTTTGAAGGTTGACGAGGATGCGCTTTGGACGCCGGTCATCAGCGAGTTGCAGGCATTTAACGGCCCGCAGAGCACTGGCGACCATTCGTGGCTGTACATATTCTTCATGGGTTTCGTGGGCGGACTTGTAGCCTTGTTCACTCCCTGCGTATGGCCTATCATCCCGATGACGGTCAGCTTCTTCCTCAAACGTGGCAAGGACAGGCGCAAGGGCGTGCGTGACGCCATTACGTATGGTGTCTCCATTGTGGTGATTTACCTCGTCTTAGGACTTGCAATAACGGCACTGCTGGGTGCGAGCGCGCTCAATGCGCTGTCAACCAACGCCGTGTTCAACATCTTCTTCTGCCTGCTTTTGGTAGTGTTCGCCCTGTCTTTCTTTGGATGGTTCGAGATAATGCTGCCGTCTTCATGGACAAACAAGGTTGACAGCAAGGCTTCTTCAACGAGCGGAATGCTCAGCATATTCCTCATGGCGTTCACGTTGACGCTCGTGTCGTTCTCGTGCACAGGTCCTATTATCGGCTTCCTGCTTGTCGAGGTGAGCACGTCGGGCAGCATTGCCGGTCCCGCCGTGGGCATGGCCGGCTTCGCAATAGCCCTTGCTTTGCCGTTCACGCTGTTCGCCCTGTTCCCCACCTGGCTGAAGCAGGCGCCCAAGTCAGGCAGCTGGATGAATACCATCAAGGTGACGCTCGGCTTCATCGAGCTGGCCTTCGCTCTCAAGTTCTTCTCCGTGGCCGACCTTGCTTACGGATGGGGGCTGCTTGACCGCGAAGTGTTCCTCTCTCTCTGGATTGTCATCTTCGGCCTGCTCGGCCTTTACCTCATCGGCAAACTCAAGTTCCGCAGCGACGGCGAAGACAACCGTGCGATGCCCGTACCGTGCATAATGCTGGGCATAGTGTCGCTGGCTTTCACCGTTTACATGATACCCGGACTGTGGGGTGCGCCCTGCAAGGCCGTCAGCGCCTTTGCTCCGCCTATGAACACGCAGGACTTCAACCTGTATCATAACGAGGTGCATCCGCGCTTTACAAGCTATGAAGAGGGTATGGCGGCGGCCAAGGCGGAAGGAAAGCCTGTGCTGATTGACTTCACCGGCTTCGGCTGCGTCAACTGCCGAAAGATGGAAGCGGCTGTATGGACTGATCCGCAGGTGGCCGACAAGCTGACGAAAGACTACGTGCTCATATCACTTTACGTTGACGACAAACAGCCGTTGGCCGAGCCGATAGAGATTGTCGAGAACGGAAAGAAGCGCACGCTGCGCACTGTCGGCGACAAGTGGAGCTACCTGCAGCGCAGCAAGTTCGGTGCCAACGCGCAGCCGTTCTATGTCATCCTCGACAACGAGGGCAAGCCCCTTGCCGGCTCTTACAGCTATGACGAGGACATATCGAAGTACACCGAGTTCCTTAACAAAGGCTTGCAGAACTACAGCAAGTAGCCTTTTATAGACTGTCACGATACGGACGGTTTTTCCAAAGGTGGCCTTTCGCATTGCGAAAGGCCACCTTTTACGTTTCAAAAGGCCGTCTTTTGGAGGCTAAAAGACGGCCTTTTGCAAATACGTTGATTGTCAATGTGTTACGTTTATGCTGCCGTAAGCCGTGCAGACGGTGCCTGAACGCAGCGTTTACGGCTGCTTGAAAGGATATGCTTGATGTCGTCTGTTTGACTTAAATCAATAAAACAGGGGTGTAAAATGAAAAAATGCTAACTTTTTGTTGTGATTTCTGACAAAACCATTACCTTTGCAACGTGTTTTTCATAGTATTAGATTTAAGGTTAACAATGGATGGGGGCTCAGCGGAGTCCTCTTTTTTTGTTTTATAGCAGTCCGCCTTTCTCCTTTACATATTCCATGAGCTGCCTGAACACAAGGTTTTTCCCGAGTGTGGCGGCGTTGCCGGTCATTATCGTTTGGCGGCGTGCGCGCGTCAGTGCGACGTTCAGTTTTCGGTCGATGGTGTGTCCGTCCTCGTCGAAGCAGCTGCCTGCAAGGAATTCAAGCTGCCATTCGTTCTGCACGGTGAACGAGTAGATTATCACGTCGCGCTGGCTTCCCTGATAGCGTTCCACCGTGTCTATCGACACCGTTTCAAGTTCGGGCATGCCTAACTGTTCCACTTCGCGGCGTATTACGGCTATCTGGTTGCGGTAAGGAACTATCACTCCGATGCTCCGCGCTGCGTCAAACGCCGTACCGAGCATCAGTCTTACGCGCCTCATCACGTCTGCAACGATGGCCGCTTCGGCTGTGTTCACCTTGTCTGACAGCTCCGGGCGGCGGCATTCGGGCGACTGTATGAACACCATGCGGCGTGTGCGCAGCAGCGTGTCGAGGCGGTCGGCAAGCCCGATGTCGGCATACGGCAGCGCAGTTTCCTGCTGGTGGGGCAGCGGTACGGCTTCGAGCCGCTCGCTTTCGTAGAACTCGTGGCAGGGAAAGTATGCCACTTCGGGGTGCATGCGGCCATGACGGCGCAGCACGCCGGTGAACTCCTTGCGTCCGGCTGACCGCTCGATGCGCAGCAGCCGTTCGAAAAGCGAGTTGCGGCAGTTGTCGAGACAGATGGCGCGCAGTGTTCCGCTGCTTACGGCTGATGCCCCTTCGTCCTGCCTTACCACGGCAGGCAGCTGTTTGTGGTCGCCCGTAAGCACGAACTTCCTTATCCTGCTTTCCTGCTGTCCGTTGTCGCCCGTGCGGTGGGCGGAGAGCAGTCCGATGATGTTCGGTTCGAGTATCTGCGACGCTTCGTCGATGATGGCGAGCGTGAAAGCCTTGATGTCGAACACGAACGGGCGCGACATGATGGTTGATGTAGTGCCTACAATTACGCGCGTAGCCGCTATCTGCGCCCTGACATCGCCCAAACGGGGACAGCGGCGCACCGTTTCGGCCAGCAGGCGGTGCTTGAATGCCGGGTCGGCACTGTACTCGCTGCCTATTCGGATGTAGTCGGTGCCAGCGCTTTCGAGCATCGCGCACAGCTCGTCAACGGCGCGGTTGGTGTATGCCATGAGCAGTATCGACGCGCCGTCGGCGGCCAGTTCTTCCTCAACCATGTATCGTATGGCCATTGAAGTCTTGCCCGTTCCGGGCGGACCGACGAGCAGGAAGTAGTCGTCGGCTTGCTTTACGCGCAGCAGCACGTCGTCATAAGCCTCGTTGTACGCCCTCGTCAGCCGCCGCGAAGCGTCCCTTTCGGGTGCGCGTTGGCCGAGAAGCAGGGCCTTTCGGGATGCCGGCGCGGTGATGAACTCATGCAGTCCGCGCAGTGCTCCGCCTGAATTTGAGTCGCTTCCGGCGTGCTCCACGGCGTAAACAGTACCGTCTCCGCCGTCTGAAACCTTAAGTATTTCGGGATTTTTCTGCCCGTTCGCCAGTGCGATTGTCAGTTCGGCGGTGTGCAGTTCGGCAATGCTGCCCTTGTAAAGCAGGGCGTTCCGCGCGTCGGGTTGCTGTCCGCGGCGGTACGGGTACAGGTAAATCATGTCGCCGCGGCGGAAGTTTGGCAGGAAGCTTTCGCCCTGGTCGGGCACGGCGAGCGTCAGAATGTCGGGCGTGCCGCCGTCTCCGCCGCATCGTTTCGCCGTTATCGTCAGTCCCGTATATATGTTTCCGGTCTCCGTCTTCTCGCTTACCGGCATGTTCCAGAGGTCTGCCGAGCAGGCCGAGACGCCCTCCTGAGTGCCTACCTTGCCCAGAAGCTGCTCGCGGTAGACGAACGTCGCCATTGCGCAGAAGTACTCCTTTTCCAGCGGCGGCATGCCTCTCAGCGGCGCGGTGACGGCCTCTATCTGCGGCAACAGCCACGTGTGGTAGAACGAGTTGTCCATTCCTGCGGTGTTGACTGTGGCCGGAGAGAGCAGCGGCAGCACCTTCCCGAAGCCCGAACGGGCTATTGTGAAGTCGGTTGCGACAATCAAATTGCGCAGCTTTATTGCCTCCCGGAACAGCTTTTGGTAAAAAGCTACGGCCACGAGACCGCTTTCGGGCGCGTATTTGGAATAAAGCAATCGGATGTCGAGGCGGTCGTTGCCGAGCTGGAAGTTGTATCTCAGCACGCCGTAGTAAAGCAGCAGCTGCACGTAATGCGGTTCAAGCTGCATAGAACCGTGGTTTCCCGGTCGGCCGGAGGCTATGTTATGGTTCTTGCCCGACTTCTGTTCTACGAGCAGCCGGAAGTCGTCTGTCATCAGGTCGACGCGCCCTTGCAGGCCAAGACGTTCGCAGACGAACGACGGTTCGAGCACGGCGCGGCTCCGGTCGTGGCCGTTGAACATCACTCTGACGGCCTCCGCTATGTTGGCAGCCTGCCTTTCGGCCTCCGCCTTGAACTCCTTTGCGTCGAAACCGGCGCACGAACAGTATTCCAAAGCCTTGTCGGCGAAGTTTCGCCGCAGCGTTTCGGCAAGGCTGAACGTGCCGCCTTCATTCACAATGTCGTCGAGAACGGCGCCTGCGAGGTTGCCAAGCAGAATGGCGGAGCTGTTTTGCCGTGGGCGCATACGCTCGATAGTGTACGTCAGGGGGTGGTGGCCGTAGTCCTTGAAGCAGGCCGCCACCGAGCTGATGTCTATGAGATAGTCAGGCTCAACGACAACAAGTCCGGGCTTTACGACGTTCTCCACGCCCTCTGCTGCGCACGTTCCACCCTCCGCCGTGCGGCTCATCTTGCAGTCGAGCAGGTTCAGCTGCATGCCCTCGCGCAGCATTTTGCGCAGGTAAGCAAGACTTTCGTCGCTGTAGTCTACGGCCAGCGTCTGTCCGTCAAGCCCCTTTTCGGCTGCTACATATATATATAAGGTGTCCCAGCTCCTCACTATGCAGCGTATGTAACGCACGTCGACGCCCTCCGTCCGGCTGTAAGCCTTGTCCTCTGGGGGCAGCACACGCAGCAGTGCGGCAGGCACATCGTCGCCCGTTATGGCAGAGACAAGGCGGCAGAGGGCGTGCAGTCCGTACATGAAGTCGGCCCTGTCGATGGCTTCAGAGCCGTTTGTGCCGCGGCGCAATGCCTGCAACGCAATCCTGTCGGGCACCCGCATGTTGTGCCGTCGGCAAAGGAAGTCAACCTGCGAGAACAGGTTTCCGTATGCCTGTCCTGTGCCGCGAAGTCCATCGTGGCAGGCAAGCACAAGCATTTCGTGCGCCATCTTGTTGGCCGCCTGCGGCCTTTCGCCGTCAATGACCTGTGCAAGTTCGAGAATACGGGAGAACAAGTAATTCATAATATCATGTTTGATGAATAATGAAAAATGAATAATGAAGAATTTGTTTGCAGCTTGTTTGGCAATAATTTGTTATGGAACTTTTTATCGATGATTTCTTATTGTCTGTTTTGGATTGTGAATGTAGATACAAATAAATTATTCATTATTCATTTCTGATTATTCATTATTCATTTTTCATTATTCATTTCTTAATTAATCATTGTCCTCCTAACCTCCCGAAGAACTCTATTATCTCCTCCCAAGTCTTGAAAGTGTCGTCGCCGAAGCGGATGCGCGTGCCGGCGAAGTCGGCCGCGTGGCAGTCGTCTGACGGCTCTATGAGATAGTCGCCGTAAAGAAGGTCGTAGCGGTTGGTGAACACCATGTGCCTCCATGCTGGCACGTTTACAACGTCGTTTGCCCAGGTTATTACGTCGGTGATGTACGCCGGGTTGTCGGTAGGTGCCTGCGCTATTATATATAAGGTGTAATTCTCAAGCAGGAAGTTCACCGCCTTCATCGCGCTCGACTGCTGACGGCCGTGCGCGTCGCGAAGGGTGTCGATGCCGATGTACACTATCGGGCGTGTGCGGCCTTCCTGCCGGTCGTCAATCCAGCGTACAACGGGAATGACCGAGTGCAGCAGTATGCCGTCGTTCATGCGGTGTTCGCCGTGAAAGGAGATGGCGTTGCGGTAATGCGAGGCGAACAAGTCCATCGTGTGGACTACCGGGTCGGCGTCGCCGAAAAGGCCGAACACCCTCTCGTTGGCCTCTTCCGGCGTAACGGCGGAGAAGCATTGCGCCGTCATCTCCTTGTATTCCTCGACCAAAGGCTTGGTGACGAAGAACTCCGTCTGGCCGTCCTGCCGGGGATTTAGGAACGTGTTGCGTCCCAGCATGCCGTGCTTCAGCATCGTGTCGCCCATCTGGAACGCCGGGTTAACCAGTATGCGGTCGTGCCCGTAAAGCATTTCGGTGTACATTCCGCCCATCGACGTGCCGATGATAAGGTCGGGTTTCTCCTCGTCGCACAGGCCGCGCAGCAGCTCCATGGCCTCCGCCGGATGCAGCGGAAGGTCGGGAGCGACGACCGTTGCGCCGGGAAGCATCTCGCGTATCTTCGTCACCGTGCCCGAACTTCCCGACGAGGCGAAGCCGTGGACGTAGAGTATTTTCTTCCCGCTCATCACGTCGGGAAACTGTATTTTGTGATTAATCTCCATCGTTGGTTGTTGTTTTATGTGTTAAAAGCATTGCAAAATTAAGGAAAAAATCCGTCATCCGTAACATCGGCGGCGATTTTCGGCGATTTGTTTCGCCGTCAGCTGCCGTGCGCTTGCCATCCAGTCATGAACCGTTTTGTAATCGATTGAAAACCAATGCGTTACGGAGAACTTTGCAAGAGGTGGCCTTTTAGAGCCTAAAAGACCACCTTTTGCCGTCTAAAAGACGGCCTTTGGGAAGGTAAAAGACGGCCTTTTGGATTGAGGGTTGAGTGTTGCCAATTGATAATTATGATTTGCTTTGTTGGCAGACGATATCGAAGGCCATCATAAACTTCCGTTTCCAATCTTTCATCCTCAATCAATCCGTTTGCCATTTCCAACCCGTAAACAATGTTAAATAAATGTAATTAATGGGTGCTTGCAGCCCGGCTGCTTGGCCGTTTATAATAAAAATGTGTACCTTTGCACGCCGATTATTATCGGGGGAGCACTTAGAACCCCCGGAACGGCGTGTTAATAGCCGCGCTTTTGGCCGAGCGCGACGGTTAGTGAATCGCCGTTCAACGAGAATTAAAAACGTTTTTTAGTAGTAATTTTTTATTTAGAAATGAACACTTTAAGTTACAAGACTATTTCCGCCAACAAGGAAACGGTTAATAAGGAGTGGGTCGTTATCGACGCATCAGACCAGATTGTAGGTCGTCTTTGCTCCAAAGTAGCCAAAATCCTGCGTGGAAAGTACAAGCCAAACTTCACTCCGCACGTAGACTGCGGCGACAACGTAATTCTCATCAACGCAGCCAAGGTTGTGTTCTCCGGCAAGAAGGAGACCGACAAGGTGTACACACGCTATACCGGTTATCCCGGTGGACAGCGCTTCAACACGCCTGCCGAACTGCGCAAACGCTCCTTTGGCGCTGACCGCATCATCCGCCACGCTGTAAAGGGAATGTTGCCCAAAGGCCCGCTCGGACGCAGCCTGATGGACAACCTCTACATCTTCGACGGTACGGAGCACAACATGCAGGCACAGAAGCCCAAGGCAATAGATATTAACCAGTACAAATAATTCACGCGACAATGGAACAAATTAATGCAATAGGCCGTCGCAAGAGTGCTGTGGCACGTGTTTACCTGACTGAAGGCACCGGCAAAATCACTATAAACAAAAGAGACATTACAGAATATTTCCCCTCAGGCATACTTCAGTATGTCGTTAAGCAGCCCCTCCAGTTGCTCGATGTTGTAGAGAAATATGACATCAAGGCCAATCTTGACGGCGGCGGCTTCACAGGCCAGAGCCAGGCTCTGCGTCTCGCGATAGCACGCGCTCTTGTCAAAATCAACGCTGAGGACAAGAAGAACTTGAAAGACCACGGCTTCCTCACACGCGACGCCCGCGTCGTAGAGCGCAAGAAGCCGGGACGCCCCAAGGCACGCAAGCGCTTCCAGTTCAGCAAGCGTTAATGTTTGGCTCGCCGCTTCCCTCCGTGGAAGCGCAAGCCTCGCGTTTAGCATCCAAACCCCTAAGACCCGCCGACCGGGCGATAATCGGGAGCGCAGTGCGGCATGACGGCCGCGGCGCGGCAGCCTGAAAGGCAGTTACCTATGGGTTGGTTCTAACAAAACTAAAAAGGAAAGTAAACAACAACAATTAAAAAACAAAGACAATGTCAAGAACAAATTTTGATATGCTGCTCAAGGCCGGATGCCACTTCGGCCACCTCAAGCGCAAATGGAATCCGGCAATGGCTCCCTACATCTTCATGGAGCGCAACGGCATTCACATCATAGACCTCAACAAGACGGTAGCCAAGATTGACGAAGCTGCCGACGCGTTGAAGCAAATAGCAAAGTCTGGAAAGAAGATTTTGTTCGTAGCTACTAAAAAACAAGCAAAGGAAATCGTTGCAGAAAAGGCTGCTTCGGTTAACATGCCGTACGTTATCGAGCGTTGGCCGGGCGGTATGCTCACCAACTTCCCTACCATCCGCAAGGCTGTGAAGAAGATGGCTACCATCGACAAGCTGATGAACGACGGTACATACTCTAACCTCTCAAAGCGCGAAATACTGCAGATTACACGCCAGCGCGCCAAGCTGGAGAAGAACCTCGGTTCTATCGCAGACCTCACACGCCTGCCTTCTGCACTCTTTGTCATTGACATCATGAAGGAAGCCATCGCGGTGAAAGAGGCCAAGAGGCTGGGAATACCCGTCTTCGCAATGGTTGACACAAACTCAAATCCCCGCGACATAGACTTCGTCATCCCTGCAAACGATGATGCAAAGGACAGCATCGAGGTGGTTCTCGACGCTTGCTGTGCAGCCATCGCGGAAGGACTTGAGGAGCGTAAGATAGAGAAGGCCGACGAGAAGGCTGCCAAAGAGCAGGCCGAGGCCGCTGCAATGGAGGACAGACCCAAGCGTGCACGCAAGGCCCGCAAGGACGCTCCGGCTGCCCAGGATGAAGCTCCCAAGGCTGAAGACGAGGCTCCCGTTGCAGAGGAAGCTGCTGAAGAGGCTCCTGCCGAGGCATGATTTCATTTTTGAATAACATTTAATAAAATCAGGAAATACGATTATGGCTGTATCAATAGCTGACATACAGAAAATCCGCAAGATGACAGGCGCCGGCCTGGCTGACTGCAAGAAGGCCCTCACCGAGAGCGACGGCGACTTCGACAAGGCAATAGAAATCATCCGTGAGAAGGGTCAGGCCATCGCTGCAAAGCGTAGCGACCGCGAGACTTCAAACGGTTGTGTACTGGTGAAGGCGACCGACGACTTCGCAGCAATGATTGCCTTGAAGTGCGAGACCGACTTCGTTGCCAACGGTGCAGACTTCATCGCCCTGACACAGAGCATCCTCGACGCTGCCGTAGCAGCAAAGGCGAAGACCCTTGACGAGGTTAAGGCTCTGCCGTTGAACGGCAGCACAGTGCAGGACGAGGTTGTTGCCCGCTCTGGTATCACCGGCGAGAAGACCGAGCTTGACGGCTACCTCTATCTTGAGGGCGGCAATGTTTCGGTTTACGACCACATGGGCAAGCACACGCTTTGCACTATGGTTCAGACCAACAAGCCGGCTGAGGAGCAGGCTCACAACATCGCCATGCAGGTGGCTGCAATGAATCCGGTTGCCCTTGACGAAGCAAGCGTACCCCAGGAGGTTAAGGACAGCGAGCTGAAAGTTGCCATCGAGAAGACCAAGGAAGAGCAAATCAACAAGGCTGTCGAGGCCGCTCTGAAGAAGGCCGGCTTCAATCTCTACATCGCAGAGAACGAAGAACACATCAACGAAGGCATCATGAAGGGCAACATCACCGAAGCTCAGGCTGAGGAGATACGCAAAATAAAGAAGGAAACAGCCGAGCAGAAGGCTGCCAACATGCCCGAGCAGATGGTTCAGAACATCGCAAAGGGACGTATGGCCAAGTTCTTCAAGGAATCTTGCCTGCTTAACCAGGAGTTCATCCAGGACAGCAAGATGAGCGTGTCTGACTATCTCCACGCTGCCGACAAGGAGCTTACTGTCGTTGCGTTCAAGCGTTTCACGCTGCGCGCGGAGTAATTCCGGGACGGCGTACAGCTGTTTTTCAAATGACATTTGATAAGGCGTCGCGCATCAAGCGCGGCGCTTTTTGTTTTTTATTGTCGAAATGGTACCTTGCGAAAGGCGGCTTTTTGCATTCCAAAAGGCCATCAATCGCACGCTAAAAGGCCGTCTTTTGCATTGCAAAAGACGGCCTTTTGTAACGCGTTGAAATACAAGGTATTATGAAGATGGCTGTTGGCGGCGGTGCAAGTAGTACCGATTGCGGTGGCGGTTTGTGGCGCAAAGCGTAAGATTGGGCGATTTTTCAGTAAAATGTTTACGGTCTTTGTTGTTTTTATTTGATAACTTTGCAATCGGAAAACATAAATGTTAATAATACAACGGAGGACTATATTATGAAAAGTTTTCGTGCATACGTGCCCACGGACATTGTGTTCGGTTCGGGCGTTGTTAAAGAGTTGCACAACCACAAGCTGCCCGGCAAGAAGGCGATGATAGTAATTTCAAACGGAAAATCGACCCGCGCCAACGGCTATCTTGACACGGTGGAGGGCGAGTTGCGGCAGGCCGGAGTGGAAACGGTGGTGTTCGACCGCGTAGAGGCCAATCCGCTGCGCTCTACGGTAATGGCCGGTGCGGCTTTCGCACGCGACAACGGCTGCGACTTCCTTCTCGCTCTGGGCGGCGGCAGCGTGATGGACGCTGCCAAGGTGATGGCATTCATGGCGGTAAATCCCGGCGACGTGTGGGACTATATAGCAGGAGGCACCGGCAAGGCGCAGCCGCGACAGGCCGCTCCGCTGCCCCTTGTGTGCGTCACGACGACAGCCGGTACAGGCTCGGAGGCTGACCCTTACGGCGTTATCAGCAATGACGAGACCAACGAGAAGATAGGCTTCCACGCCGATTTCCCCGTACTGTCAATCGTAGACCCTGAACTCATGCTGTCGGTTCCGCCAGTGTTCACCGCTTACCAGGGCTTCGACGCGCTGTTCCATTCAACCGAGTGTTACGTGTCATCGACGGCAAACGCCATGAGCGACATGTACGCCCTGACGGCAATCGAGAACGTTGCGAAGTATCTTGCACGCGCCGTCAATGACGGAAACGACCTCGAAGCGCGCGAGCACGTGGCCTTCGGCAACACGCTTTCGGGCATAGTGATGAACATTGCCAGCACAACGGCCAAGCATTCGCTTGAACATGCCATGAGTGCTTACCACCATGCGCTGCCCCACGGAGCCGGACTTATCATGATTTCAAAGGCGTTCTACGAATATTTCATCGAGCGTCACGCCTGCGACGAACGCTTCGTGCGCATGGCGCAGGCCATGGGCATGCCCGAGGCAAGCCGCCCCGAAGACTTCATCACGATGCAGGTGAAGCTGCAAGAGGAGTGCGGCGTGGCCGGACTTAAGATGAGCGACTACGGCATAACGCCTGAAGAGTTTGACACGCTGGCAAGGAACGCACGCGAGACTATGGGCGGACTGTTCCTCGGAAATCCGTGCGAGCTTGACCATGCAGGCTGCGTTGAAATCTTGAGAAAGTCTTACAGGTAAACCGTTTAATCTTCAAACGCCCGGCGGCAGGGCCACGCCCACGGCCGCCGGGATTGTATGTTATAAATGAAGAAAGCTTTTATGGAATTGAAAAAGGTTGTTTTTGCTGTTATGGCGGCAGTGTGTTGCTTGGCCGTTTCGGCGCAGACCGACTCTACGTTTTACATCAACGGTTCTATGGGACGGCTTGCCGCCCGCCTTCAGTTGCCAGAACTCGGGGTGGGGGGGAAGTGCCATGTGGCGGTAATCTGCCACGGCTTCACCAGCAGCATGGACGACCCTGTTGTGGCAAGCGTGGCCGACAGGCTGCTTGAAAGCGGTTTCGGAGTGCTGCGTTTTGACTTCAATGGCCACGGAAAGAGCGAAGGCGACTTTGTGAACATGACCGTTCCCAACGAGATTGACGACGCGATGGCCGCCGTTGCCTTTGCACGCAGACTGCCGCAGGCCGCCGACGTGTCTTTGGTAGGCCACTCGCAGGGCGGTGTAGTGTCGGCGATGGCTGCCGGACGGCTTGGCTCCGGCGTGATAAAAAGCCTCGTGCTGATGGCTCCTGCCGCCGTATTGAAGGACGATGCGCTGCGTGGCAACACCATGGGTGCCACGTATGACCCGTGGCATGCGCCCGAATATGTTGCCCTTCCGTCAGGACACAGGCTGGGGAGGGCATACGTCCAGACGGCCGTCAGCCTGCCGATATACGAGACGGCGGCGCGGTATGACGGGCCGGCGCTGGTTGTCCACGGCATGGCCGACCGTGTTGTGCCATATACTTACGGTGAAAGGTTTGCCCGGGAGATGCCCCGGTGCGAATTGAGCGTTGTGCCGGGAGACGACCATGTGTTTTCCGGCGATGTGGAGAATGTGGCCTCCGCAGTGGCGGAATGGCTTGTGAAGACGCTGGAAAAATGACTCTTAAAAGCGCAGGCCACGGTCTGCGCTTTTTTTGTTTGCCGGTTCAGAACCTGACGCCGTAAAACAGGCGCGCCCTCCATTTTATGTTTTCAATCAGCATGTCGTCCTTGTCGCCCTGCCGCCAGAGGTTCACCACGGCCGACATTCCTATAAAACTGTTCTTGAAATTGCGCACGGCGGCTACCCTGCCGACGTTTATCAGCGAGGGGAAACGGTAGGGAGCGTGCTGCCGGGTGTCGCCAACGGTGAGCCTGTTGTGCGAGAATACCACGATGTGCGGCATCGCCGAGAGGTGCAGCAGCCACTTCCTTTTTATTACAAAGTTGTATGCGTAGCCTCCGCCGATGGCTACGTTTATTGTCGTAAGCCGTTTGGAGCCGATGCCCTGCACAACGTCGGTCGCGCTGCTTATGCGCCCCGCGAAGGCCGAAAGCCCCAACAGCCACGAGCCGCAGCTGCGTTTCTGCACTTGTGACTGGCTGAACGCCGCCGGGAACGAGAAGCGCCGGTGGCTGAAAGCGTAGTAGGCGTTGGCCTGGAGCACGTCCATTTCGACGCGGCCTTGCTCTATGCTGTATGCGTTTCCGCCGTATTCGGCCTCGCCGCTGAATGTCTTTGCCGACGTATATACAATGTCCACGCCCATGCGGTTGCCGTAAGAGCTTAGGCTGAACTCGTTGTCCTTGCTGCGTCCGGCCAGCTTTGCCGGATTGACCGCGAAGCCGAGCGACAGTCCGCGGTAGCTTACGGTTACGCCGGCGGTGGCTCTCAGTTCGCTCTCAAGTTGTGCGTTGAACTGCGAGTTGTTTATTGTTCCGTCAGTGTAAAGGTTTGTTCCCGATGCGTTGGCGCGCAGTTTCACAGTCCATTTGCCGCCGGGCTTGCCGATGTAGGCCGTGTCGTATCGGGCGAACGACTTTTCGCGGCGTGCCTCAAGCATGCTGTCCACCTGCTCTATTAGTGCGGTTTGCGCTTGTACGGTTGTCAGGCAGGTGCACAGTGCCAGCAATGTCAGTGTGTTTTTAATGCTCATCATCGCAGTTGTTGGCCGCGCAGCCGCGTTTGCGCGGCATGCTTGTGTAATGTAAAACGTGCGCCGGCGGCGTTTTATTGCGCCAGAAGCGCAGTTCATTTTAATTGAGAATTGAGAGTTGAGAATGGAGAATTATGATTTGCTTTGTTGGCAGACAACCTCGAAGGTAATCATAATTCTCCATTCTCAACTCTCAATTCTCAATTAAAGCAAATCATAATTCTCCATTCTCAACTCTCCATTCTCAATTCAAAAGATGTCCTTTTGCCTTCCAAAAGGTTACCTTTTACCTTCTAAAAGGCCACGTTTTGCAAGCCAAAAGACGGTCTTTTGCAACGCATTGGAAATCAAGCGGTTACACAGGTGCTTGCTTGCCGCGTGCCAATTGCTGTCCAAGGCCGTAGCCGTTGGCTGTAAATAGTTGGGCGCTAAGGCTTTGCCGTTACGCGCGTTTTTTATAAATTTGCCGTTGGAAGACAATTTTTTACAGGTATGATAAAATTCAAGGACGTCACCGTTGACGACAAAGACCTTATACAGAGCTTCACGCTCTACGGCGAAAGGCAGAACTGCGACCTGTCGTTCGCAAACCTCATCAGCTGGCGCTTTTTGTACAACACGCAGTATGCAGTGGTTGACGATTATCTCGTGTTCCGCTTTTATACAGGCCGCCATCTGGCCTACATGATGCCGGTTCCGCGTCCGCGTGAGCAGGAGGACGGCTCGCTAAGGGTGGAGCCGTGCGACGAATGCTCGGTGAGCGTAATCCGCGCAATACGCGACGACTCTATTGCGATGGGGCATCCATTCCTGATGCTCGGCGTGTGCAACTACATGCGCGACATCATTGAAAAGTATTTTCCCGACACGTTCGACATAAAGCCCGACCGTGACTACAGCGACTACATATACACAAGGGACAAGCTTGTGAACCTGTCGGGCAAGAAACTGCAGAGCAAGCGCAACCATATAAACAAGTTCAAGACGCTTTATCCTGGTTATGAATACCGCAGGCTGACGCCGGAACTCATACCGCAGTGCCTCGAAGTGGAGAGGCAATGGCGTGCGGTTTCAAAAGACGACAACGGCGAAACGCCCGACGAGGAACTATCGGAAGCGCTGCGCTCGATGACGCGCGCATTCAACCGCTGGGACAAGTTGGGGCTAATGGGCGGGGCAATCTTCGTGGGAGAGCGCATGGTTGCGTTCACATACGGCTGTCCGATTAACCATAACACCTTCGACGTGTGCGTGGAAAAGGCCGACGTCAGCTATGAGGGGGCGTTCGCCATAATCAATCAGGAGTTTGTGAAGCACATCCCCGAGCAGTATTACTACATCAACCGTGAGGAAGACTTGGGCGACGAAGGCCTGCGCCGGGCAAAGCTTTCATACAAGCCCGACATACTTTTGGAGAAGAATGTCATAATGGAGAAGCATCCGCTGGCCGACTTCGAGGACCAAAGCCGCATCAAGCTGGAGACCATGGAGCTGTGGCGCGACACGTTCGGCGACCCCGAAGAGTTTGTCAACCTTTACTTCTCGCGCGTGTATAAAAGCGAGTACAACGTGTGCTGCCAGCTTGGCGGCCGCGTGGTGGCCGCCCTCCAGACCCTGCCTTACAAGATGTTGTATCACGGAAGAGAGGTGAACACCGCCTATGTCAGCGGCGTTTCCGTGACGGAAAGCCTGCGCGGACAGGACATCGGCAACAACCTCATGCGGCAGGCGCACTTCCGCCTTTATTATAAGGATACGGTTTTCGCCGCGCTTATACCGGCCGAGGAGTGGCTTTACCGGTGGTATTCCAAGTGCGGATATGCACAGGTGATTACATGCACGCCGGCACCGGCCGACCCGAGGGCGGTATCCTTCGCCGAGTTTGACGGCATACAGCGCACAAGGAACTGCGTCCTTCTGCATGACGAGGACGGTTATGACGTAATCTGCGAGGACATACGCCTCGCCGGGGAAGCGTATAGGCCGCAGTCGGATGACATTCCGGCCATGCTAAGGGTTGTCGATGCGAAGAAGGCTTTGGCGCTTTATGCCGCCACACACACAGGCGTTGACATGGTAATCCGTATCGACGGCGATGCCGACATACCGATGAACAACGCATATTATGTGCTCAAAGACGGTAAGGTTCGCCAGACCGATGAGCCTTGCCGGTCGGCAATGAAGCTTACGATAGCCGGACTTGCCGGGTTCATTTTTGATGGCGAACATGCAGAAATGAACCTTATGCTTAACTGAAATGCAAAAAAATCGTTCAAGATGCCGTTTCTCCAATTATGCAGTTGATGCTTTTTCAGCCCATATAATTAATGTGTACTCCCCCATGTTTGGGTCTTGTTTTGTGAACGGATGTTAAAATTGTCCTGTTTAGATAAAATTCTTGCCGTAAAGTTTGGTGTGTTCGTGTAAAGTGTGTACTTTTGCA
>USHW01000040.1 GCA_900554545.1 uncultured Prevotella sp.
TTTACACATTTTTTATTGTTCATAAATGTGTCAACTTTTGCCAGGACAAGACATTCTGGCTATCAATAAGTTATAACGGGACACGAAAAAATACGCCTGCACGTTGTATGAAATACGGGAAAATGCAGTAATTTTGCACACGGAAAGATTTAAGGTATATGCGGTTATGAGGTTATAAGGTTTTAGGGTTATACGGTCGTTGACGTACAACGCAAGGGTTTGACATTGGCTGACGGCTTTATAACCGTAGAACCGCAAAGGTCCGTAACTGCAGAACCGCAAACAAGAGTGCTTGTCTAACCTCTTTAAAAACAAGGAAATGGAAACAAAGAAGCAACAGGTCAGCGTGCTGTTCATGCTTTTCAGCACGCTGTTCTGCGTCTGCCTGATTACGGCAAACGTACTGGAAACAAAGCAGATTTCATTCGGGGCGGTCAACATCACGGGCGGACTGCTGGTCTTCCCCGTGTCATACATCATCAACGACTGCGTGTGCGAGGTGTGGGGTTTCCGCAAGGCGCGCCTGCTTATATGGCTGGGCTTCGCCATGAACCTGATGTTCGTGGCCTTCGGCGCGCTTGCCGACGCCATCCCCGGAGCGCCTTACTGGCACAACGACGAGGGCTTCCACGCCGTGTTCGGCCTCGCCCCGCGCATCGCCGCGGCGTCGTTCGTGGCCTTCCTCGCCGGTTCGTTCATCAACGCCTACGTGATGAGCCGCATGAAAATATCGTCAAACGGACGCCACTTCTCCGTGCGCGCCGTGGTGAGCACCGTCTTCGGCGAGACTGCCGACTCGCTCATATTCTTCCCCCTGGCCCTCTCCGGCGTGGTGCCGGCCGGCGAGATGCTGCCGCTCATAGTGTCGCAGGTGGTGCTCAAGACGCTGTATGAAATCATAATACTGCCGCTCACCGTGCGCATCGTGCGCAAGACGAAGCAGCACGAGGGCGAGGACGTATATGACGAAGGAATAAGTTACAACATCTGGAAAGTATTTAAACTGTCATGACAAACAACGACACACGTAAGGACGAGGGACTGAAAAGCCTCGGCCGCAAAACTGAATACCGCATGGACTACGCCCCGGAGGTGCTTGAAACCTTTGTGAACAAGCACCAGGGCAACGACTACTGGGTGCGCTTCAACTGCCCCGAGTTCACGTCGCTGTGCCCCATCACCGGCCAGCCCGACTTTGCCGAGATACGCATAAGCTACATCCCCGACGTGAAGATGGTTGAGAGCAAGAGCCTTAAGCTCTACCTCTTCAGCTTCCGCAACCACGGCGACTTCCACGAGGACTGCGTGAACATCATCATGAAAGACCTCATCCGCCTCATGGACCCCAAATATATAGAGGTGACGGGGCTGTTCACCCCACGCGGCGGAATAAGCATATACCCATACGCCAACTACGGACGGCCCGGCACTAAGTATGAACGGCTGGCCGAAGAAAGGTTTGCAAGGCACGAGTAAAGGACAAAACACCTCTCACATCCCACCCAACCCAACACCCACCCCACCCCTCCCAAAGGGAGGGAGCTTGATATGCTTTTGACGCTATGCACAAAGTAAAGACGACACAAAGGAACAAAAGCGATGGCCATAATAAATGTAGTGGTCTTTTGTTCCTTGCTCTGTGCCTTGCCCTACTACAGGTGCTACCTCTATCCGCAGCCACTGGCAAAGGCATTCAAAGCCCCTCCCCTCGGGAGGGATATGTGGTGGGTTCGGAGTATGGTGCGAAGTACGCTGCGGATACCGACACGCTTGGCCGCCCCAAGGTGGCCCTTGTGCTCAGCGGAGGCGGCGCCAAGGGCATGGCCCACATCGGGGTGCTGCGCGTGCTTGAGCGTGCCGGCATACCGATAGACATCATCACGGGCACGTCGATGGGCGCGCTCATCGGCGGACTGTACTCCATCGGCTACGACGCCCAGACGCTCGACTCGCTCGTAAGCGTGCAAAACTGGAACGTGCTGCTGTCAGACAAGGCCGACTCGCGCAGCCAAAGCCTCGCCGAACGCGAAAAGCAGAACACCTACATACTGTCGCGACCGCTCTCAATTACGCGCCACGGCCGCAGCTCCACGGGCGGACTGATAAGCGGCACCAATCTTTCGCAGCTCTTCACACGGCTAACCGTAGGCTGGCACGACTCCATCGACTTCGCCAACCTGCCCATACCATTCGCCTGCGTGGCGACGAACATCGTAGACAACACCGAATACGTGTTCCACCACGGCTACCTTACAACCGCCATGAGGGCAAGCATGGCCATACCGGGAGTGTTCACTCCGGTGAGGATAAGGGAAGAACGAAGAGTGAAAAACGAAGAATTCAAATGTCATGCAGAAACGAATTCTTCACTCTCCACTCTTAACTCTTCACTCAACGAGCTTGTTCTCGTAGACGGCGGCCTGCGCAACAACTATCCGGCGGACGTGGCCCGGCTGATGGGAGCCGACATAATAATAGGCGTTTCGGTGCAGAGCGACCCGAGGACGGCCGCAGAGCTTAACAGCAGCCAGGACATACTGATGCAGATAGTTGACCAGAACTGCAAGAACAAGTTTGCCGACAACTGGGCCATCACCGACATACCAATAAAGGTGAACGTAAAGGGCTACTCCTCGGCGAGCTTCACGCGCATCGCCATCGACACCCTCATAGCACGCGGCGAGCAGGCCGCCATGGCGCAGTGGGACAAGCTCGCCGCGATGAAGCGCAGCCTCGGCCTGCCCCACGGCTACAAGCCACACCGCCTGCACCGCCCCGTGCCACAGAGCGACGCCCTCGTGTTCAGCGCCGACTCGATACGCTTCGAGAACATATCGCCGCAAGACAGCAGCTACATAGCCGCCAAACACGGCATAAGGCGCGGCACCGCCGTCACCGCCGGACAGCTTGAACAGGCCGTGACCGACCTCGGCGCCACACTGCTCTACACCAACGCAGGCTACAACGTAAGCAAGAGCGGCGGACGCTACCTGCTGACCGTCTCCGCCGGACAGCGCAAGACAAGCCGCGTGAACCTCGGCGTGCGCTTCGACACAGAGGAGACCGTAGCCCTGCAAGCCAACATATCCCACCGCCTCGGCACACGACTGCCCGTAACGCTCGAGCTTACAGGCCGCCTCGGCAAGCGCATCATGGCGCGCATCGACGCCAGCGCTAGCCCGCTGCACTACGGCCGGATAGGCCTGTCATACCAGTTCCGCCACGACGACATCAACATTTACGACCAAGGCAAGCGCGACTTCAACTTCACATACAACCAGCACGCCGTCAACCTGCAGGCGCTGAGCTTCAACATACGCAACTTCTCGTGCGACATCAACCTGCACCTCGACTTCTTCGACTTCCACGACATACTCTCAGGAGAGCAGACCAACCGCGTGAGGCTGGACAACGTCCACGCATACAGCTACGTGTTCAACCTCAACTACGACTCGGAAGACCGCTGGTTCTTCACCACGCGCGGAGCCAAGCTCAAGGCCGGCTTCGGCTATTACACCGACAACTTCATAGGCTGGGACGGGCACGAGGGCATAAGCATCGTTGACGCAATGTGGCGCATGTCGTTCTCGCCCAGCAGACGCTTCACGCTGCAGCCCATGCTCTACGGCCGGATTATCATGGGCGACGGCACGCCCGCCGTAATGCGCAACGCCATAGGCGGAATGACGCCCGGCAAATACCTACCCCAGCAGATGCCCTTCGCCGGAGTGGGCAACGTAGAGTTCGCAGGCAACGCCCTGCTGGCCTGCCAGCTGAAAGCGCAGCAGCGCATGGGCGGCAACAACTACGTCATGGCGCTCATAGCCGTGGCGCAGCACGGCGGCGGACTCAAAGACGCCCTCAGGCGCAAAACCATGACCGGATGCGAGCTGGCCTATTTCTACAACAGCATGTTCGGTCCGCTGGGCGCATCGCTCGGATATTCAAGCAAAACAAAAGAGCCTTACTTCTACATCAACCTCGGCTTCAACTTCTGACGCACACCGCCGGACACGCCCCGGACGACCGACTGCACGAAGCGCCGGCACACACCGAACATACACCTGCCAGAGCACGGCGCACATCCAGGCACAAGCATATTTCAAAAAGGTGGCCTTTCGCAGCCCGAAAGGCCACCTTTTACACGCTGAAAGGCCATCTTTTACAAGACAAAAGGCCACCTTTTGTAACGCATTTCATATCTTATTGATTATCAACAAGTTACACAACCGCTCTCCAACGGCTGTAAAATGCTCAGCCAAAGCTGCCGGGCGTGAAGTGAAAACGTTGCTTTTAACATGTTGAAACATTGTTAACTCCAAGCCGTTCGCAGGCAAAATATTGCTTGTCTTACCATAATTTTATAATTTTGCAGTCGGTTTCTACAATCAGTCTTGTAGCCCGACGCATCTTGGAAGTCCATGCACGAGCCTTGCATCACTTGTTTGCAACGCCGAGTGGCTTCTGCTTCCGCAGCCTTTCCAAGCCACCCTGAAACACAGCTTGCCCGTAGAGGACAGGCTAATTCAACATTATATCATCTTAAACAACAAGCGTATGAAACTGATGTTTTCGGTATTTACCGCTATTCTGTGTGCCCTGCCGTTGCCTGTGTTGGCGCAACGGGCACGTATGTCAAGCCCTGACGGAGGCATGGACGCATATCCAAAGGTCAGAAAAGAAGTTTACGACACGGCCAAGATAGCCGTGTATTATGACCTGAAATACTTGAAAGACAGCACCAAGACCGGCGAATACACCAAGGCGAAAACCGTATTGCAACTGTCTGACAAGTACGCAAAATACGGCGATTACCACCAGCTTGTGCTCGACTCATTGGACATATATTTCAATGAAAGCAGGAAGAACAAGCGCAACCAACAGGCCCTTGCCCTATGGTATGGAGCCATTGAAAAGATAAAATACTTCAACGTAAGCGTTACCGACCTGTCAACATATAAGACGAAAGTCCAGACCTACGACGATATTTATAACTTTGAATATACTTTTGAACCGCGCATCGACTGGAACTTAGTGCCTGGCGATACCGTGATAGGCGGCATAAGGTGCAAGAAAGCGACATGCCGCTATGCCGGAAGGGACTACACCGCGTGGTACGCTGACAGCATACCGTTGCCTTACGGGCCGTACATCTTCAACGGACTGCCCGGCCTTGTAATCGACATACGCGACAAAAAGGACAACTGGGTGTTCACATACGCCGGCATGGAAAACGCCCGTTCGTTCCGCGACATGTATCTTTATAAAAAGGATTTTTGGGGAAAATTGAGAAAGGTAAGCCGTGAAGAAGCACTTACTTCAAGCCGTAACGACATAGAAAACTTTGACAATCTTTTTATTGAAACGGCAAAAGTCAAGGTCTACAGGAATGGCAAATGGTTTACGCCTGAAGCCAACAACCCTCGCCGTCCGAGCAACATGCTTGAGCTGGAATGGTAAAACACCTTATTATAATAATGCTTTCCGCCCTGCTTCCGTGCGCATACGCCATGGCGCAAGGCGATAAAACGATGTTCACCGGAACTGTAACAAACGGCGAGGGGAAGGCCGTGGGCAACGTCACGTGCAAGCTGCTCGACGGCAAGGACTCGCTGCTGGCTTACGCACTGACAAAGAGTGACGGTACGTACAGGCTGGAGTCCGTGCCCGAAGGACGGCTAATAGAGTTCGCATTCCTCGGCTACGAGACGCTGCGCACGCCCCTGCAAGAGGGCAGGACGCGGTATGACGCACGGTTGGAACGCACCGCCGTGGAGCTTGAAAACGTCACCGTGACCGCCGACCCGATAACGCGGCGCAAGGATACGCTGCTCTATAACGTGGACGCTTTCCGCCAACAGCAAGACCGGAGCATAGAAGACGTGCTGAAGCGGATGCCCGGCATAGAGGTGAGCGACGACGGACAGATAAGCTATCAGGGCAAAGCCATAAACAAGGTGAACATCGAGGGGCTTGACCTTATGGGCGCACAATACAACCAAGCCACGCAAAACATGCCGGCGGAGGCCGTGGCGCAGGTGCAGATTATGGAGCGCAACCAGCCCATAAAGGCTCTCGAAGGCCGCGTGAACAACGACCGCGCCACGCTCAACCTGAAGCTGAAGAAGGGCTACAAGGCACGCCCCTTCGGAGAAGTGGAGGGCGGAATAGGCGGCAGTCCCACGGCATGGGACAACCACCTGACGGCCATCAACATAAACAAGAAGAACCAACTGCTGCTCACGGGGCGGATGAACAACTGCGGAATGAGCCTCGAAGGCATGACGCGCAGCATGGACTACTACACCGGAATGTACGCCATGGAGCCGCTGCCACAGCCGTTCCTTTATTCGCCTACGGCGCAGACACCGCCCGTGTCGCAGCTGTATTACCTTAGGAACAAGTCATATTACGCCGGACTGAACTACCTGCACGCCTTCACCCAGGAACAAACGCTGCGCCTGAACGTGCTTTACTACCGCGACCACAGCCTTGACCGAGACAGCACTTTCAACCGATATACAACGGGAGAAGACACCGTCGCCATATTCGAAAACAACGACATAAGCGACAAACAGGAACTTGTGAAGGGGGCATTGCGCTATGAGCTGAACTCCAAAAGGCTGTACCTCACGGAAGAAGTGCAGGCCATGCTCGGCATAGGCAACGCCCTGAACCGGGGCGGAAGCAACCTCGGCGCATTATATGAGAGCGTAAGGCGCAGGCAGTATGACGTGCAGAACGTGCTTGAAGCCACCGTAAACACCAACACGCTGCTGTTCGACGTGTCGTCAATCGTCCGCTTTTACGGCTCGAGGGAGCGGCTCGGCGTGACCTTCGACGACGGCAACGGCGGCGCGGATTACGCCGTAAGGCTGCGCAACCTGTTCACGCGCAACCGCATAGGCACCAACTTCGGCCTCTTGGGAGGCAGCCTGAGCCTTGGCTATATCATGGAATACAAACACAATTCGGCCAGCGGCGGCGGAGCAGAAGGCAAGTGGCTGAGCAGCTATTGGCTGCATACCTTGGAGCCGCAATACGAACTCAACCTGCCCGACGGCACGCTGACGCTTACCCTGCCGCTTGAATACATCTCGTATTCCAGCCCCCGGCGCGGCGTAAAAACGCGCAAAGTGATGTTCTCGCCGATGCTTGACATCGACTACAGGCTCGGCACAATGGCGACAATCGACCTGAACATAGGCATAAACCGCAACGCCGACACGCGGACAACACCCTTCGGCGACGCCATAGCCAACAACTACCGAACCGTAACCTTGGGCACTGACAGCATGTCGTTCAGCCGCACCGCCATGGCCGGAGCGCGCCTGTCGTGGCTCAACACGGCCACTATGCTGTCGTGGAACGTGTACGTTGGCTGGCAGCAGGAGAAGGCCGACCGCTATTACAGCTACCTTTACGCAGGCGACATGACCGTGATAATGCCCGTATGGCGTGACAACAGGCACACGTCATGGAGCGCGGCGGCAAATGTGAAAAAGGTGTTCCGCAGCACAAGGCTCACCCTGAAGGGCACTTGCAGCTATTCATACAACAAGGCGTTGGCCTCGCAGAACGGCACGGAAGGCTACCTGCGGTACAGCGCGGCAAGCGTGCAGGCGGGCGCATCGTTGGACAAGCTGAGCTGGATTGCGGCCAACCTCGCCTGCGCAGGCAACATTACGTGGAAACGCCGCGACGTTTTCTCGCTCTCAAACAACGTCCTGAAGAACGCATACTGCTCGCTGCGGCTCGACTTCATGCCGTCGGCCAAGCTCCGGATATATGCCGACGCAGCCGGGACAACCTGCGAGATAACCCACGGGCGTTACTCCACCGACTTCTTTGTAAACGCCGGAGCGCGCATGGAAGTGATGAAAACGCTTGCTTTCACGCTGTCGGCCGTCAACCTGCTCGACCGCAAAAGCTACGAGACATCGGCCTACCGGGGCGCAAACTACAGCTATTTCAGCGTGCCGTTGAGGGGCAGGACAGTAATGTTCAGCGCAACGCTGAAGTTCTGATACGGTCGTCAAGCCAACAATAAAACAGCAAACAGAAAGACAGGCATTAGCCAGGCGCTTTGCAAAAGGTGGCCTTTCGCATTGTAAAAGGCCACCTTTTGCACGCCAAAAGAGCACCTTTTGCAAGGCAAAACACGGTCTTTTACAAAGCGGCATTCATGCCGTTGTAAATCAAGCATATACAGACGGCCAAAACAAAAGATTGCTTTCAGATTGTAACCTTCCGTAACCCCTCTATTTGCGAGGCGTGTTTTACAAAACGTAAGAGGCTGTGGCGATTTTTAGTTAAAAATCATTTCAAAAGCCAAAAGGCGCACAAAAAAAGGCGGCAAACGTTTTTCTGTTCGGAAAAATTCCTATTTTTGCAGCAAGTTTAACATTATTTACGCGCGCCCCGGAAAGGCCCGTGCAACCAAAAAAATCTAATTATGAAAAAGAAAATCCAATTCAGTCTCGTCTATCGCGACATGTGGCAGTCTTCAGGCAAGTTCCAACCGTTAAAAGACCAGCTCGAGCGCATCGCCCCGGCAATAATCGACATGGGGTGCTTCTCGCGCGTTGAGACCAACGGAGGAGCCTTCGAGCAGGTGAACCTGCTCGCCGGAGAAAACCCCAACGACGCGGTAAGGGCTTTCTGCAAGCCGTTCAACGAGGTGGGAATAAAGACACACATGCTCGACAGGGGACTGAACGCGCTGCGCATGTACCCCGTGCCCGACGACGTGCGCCGGCTGATGTACCGCGTGAAGCACGCACAGGGCGTTGACATACCGCGAATATTCTGCGGACTGAACGACGTGCGCAACATCATACCCAGCATAAAATGGGCGCTCGAGGCCGGCATGACGCCGCAGGCAACGCTCTGCATCACGACGTCGCCCATACACACGGTGGAATACTACAGCGGCATAGCCGACCAGCTGATTGAGGCCGGCGCAACCGAGATTTGCCTCAAGGACATGGCCGGCATAGGCCAGCCCGCAATGCTCGGCAAGCTGACAAAGGCCATAAAGACAAAGCATCCCGACGTAATAATACAGTATCACGGCCACTCGGGACCGGGCCTCTCAATGGCGTCGATACTCGAAGTGTGCGAGAACGGAGGCGACGTTATCGACACGGCCATCGAGCCTTTGTCATGGGGAAAGGTGCATCCGGACATCATCTCCGTGCAGAGCATGCTGAAGAACGAGGGCTTCGAGGTGGCCGAAATCAACATGAACGCATACATGCGCGCAAGGACGCTGACGCAGGAGTTCATCGACGACTGGCTGGGCTACTTCATCAACCCGGGCAACAAGCTGATGAGTTCGCTGCTGCTCGGCTGCGGACTGCCCGGCGGAATGATGGGAAGCATGATGGCCGACCTGGCCGGTGTCCACCGCTCCATCAACTCGATACTGAAGGCAAAGGGACAGCCCGAACTGTCAACCGACGACCTTCTCGTTAAGCTTTTCGACGAAGTGGCATACGTATGGCCGCGCGTAGGCTACCCACCACTCGTAACACCGTTCTCGCAGTACGTCAAGAACATAGCCCTCTTGAACCTGCTCACCATGGCTCAGGGCAAGGGACGCTTCGTGATGATGGACGACTCGATGTGGGGAATGATACTCGGAAAGAGCGGAAAGATACCCGGCAGCATAGACCCCGAACTCATAGAGCTTGCCGGCAAGCAGGGACGCGAGTTCACCGAGGCCGACCCGCACACGCTCATACCCGACGCCCTTGACAGCTTCCGCAAGGAAATGGACGACAACGGATGGGAATACGGACAGGACGACGAGGAGCTGTTCGAGCTTGCTATGCACCCGGAGCAGTACCGCGACTACAAGAGCGGCGCGGCGAAAAAGCGCTTCCTGGCCGACCTGCAGAAGGCAAAGGACGCGAAGCTGGGCGCTACGCTGAAGCCGGAAGAGATTGCGGCGTTCAAGCATGCGAAGGCTGACGCAATCGTATCGCCGTGCAAGGGCCAGGTGTTCTTCGACTTCGAAGGCGGCAGCGAGTGCACACCGTGCCTCGAGCCGTATATCGGCCAGCACTACAAGGAGGGCGAAACGTTCTGCTACATACACACTCCCTGGGGCGAGTTCGAGGCCATACCGGCGGCGCTCGGCGGCAAGCTGGTCGAGATTGCGGCAAAGCAAGGCTCGCGCGTCAACCGCGGCGACGTCATCGCCTACATCGAAAGGGACTGGATTAATGCGTAAAGTAAATTAAGGAATAAGGAGAGAAGGAGTAAAGGAGTAAGTAGAAATGCTTGTCGGGTAAAAGCATGTTGCCTTTAAAGCAAATCTACTTACTCCTTTACTCCTTCTCTCCTTACTACTGACAAAACACCTGACAATGGATTATAAATTAATAATAGATAAGTATTACAAGGGCAACGGCAAGCTGAAAGACATACTGCTGCGGCACAGCAAGGCCGTGGCGCGGAAGGCGCTGGCCATAGCCGACGCCCACCCGGAGCTGCACCTTGACCGCCAGTTCATCATCGAGGCGGCGATGGTTCACGACATCGGCATCATCAAGACCGACGCTCCCGACATACAGTGCTTCGGCGCGGAGCCGTACATACGCCACGGGGTGCTCGGCGCGGAGATGATGAGGGCCGAGGGCTTTCCGCTCCACGCCCGGGTGTGCGAACGCCACACAGGCGCCGGGCTGTCGCTGAAGGAGATTGAGGAGCAGCACCTACCGCTGCCGCATGAAGACCTGCTGCCCGAGACCTTGGAGGAGAAAGCAATCTGCTACGCCGACAAGTTCTTCTCGAAAACAAAGCTCGACCGCGAGAAAACGCTTGAGCAGGCCGAGCGCAGCGTGGCAAAACACGGCGAGGAAGGCCTGAAGCGGTTTAGGGAAATGGAACAAATCTTTGAATAAAAGTGAGAGGGTGAGAAAGTGAGAAGGTGAGAAATGTGTTGATATTTAATCGCAACACATTTCTCACCTTCTCACTTTCTCACCCTCTCACCTTTATTTCACTCTCACAACTTCGTACCGCCTGCTGCCCAGCCCTATTTTCTCGGCGTGGGCGAGGCATGACTTGTACTCGGTGTTAGGGTTGGCGTTGTCGAAGTGGTCGTGATGGTCGCAGAAGCCGGGGGCGGCCATGTGCTCGGTAAGCTGCGTGCCGGGCAGGGGCGTCTGCTTGAGACATGCGTCCACACAAGCCTGGTCGAGCGCCAAGGGGTCGGCCGAAGCGAACATGCCAAGGTCGGGAAGTATGGGCACGTCGTTGCCCGAGTGGCAATCGCACAGCGGCGAAACGTCGCATACTATGGAGACATGGAAGTGCGGACGGCCGGCCACTACGGCCTTGGTGTACTCCGCCATGCGGCAGTTAAGGTCTTTCACCGAAGCGTCGTTGGCAAACGATATGGCGTCGAAGTTGCAAGCCCCGATGCAACGTCCGCAGCCTACGCAGTTGTCCTGGTTTATCGACATCTTCCTCTTCCCAGCGTCAAAGACAAGGCCGTTGTTGGCGCATTCGGCCATGCAGCGGCGGCATCCGCGGCACGCCTCCTGGTCGATTACCGGCTTGCCGTTGCAGTGCTGCTCCTTCTTGCCTGCCCTTGAGCCGCAGCCCATGCCGATGTTCTTGATAGCTCCGCCGAAGCCGGCCATCTCGTGCCCCTTGAAATGGGTGAGCGATATGAACACGTCGGCATCCATCACGGCGCGGCCTATCTTGGCAGCCTTGACGTATTCGCCGCCCTCTACGGGCACTTCAATGTCGTCAGTGCCCTTGAGGCCGTCGCCAATGATTACGGGACAGCCCACGGTAAGCGGCGTAAAGCCGTTCTCCCATGCGCAGTAAAGATGCTCTATGGCGTTCTTGCGGCTGCCGGGATAAAGCGTGTTGCAGTCGGTGAGGAACGGTTTTCCGCCCAGCTGCTTCACCACGTCAACCACGGCGCGGGCGTAGTTTGGCCGCAGGAAACTCATGTTGCCAAGCTCGCCGAAATGCATCTTTATGGCGACAAACTTGCCGTCCATGTCTATTTTGTCAATGCCGGCGGCCTTGATTAGCCTTTTCAGCTTGTCGGCGCGTCCCTCGTCGGGGCGGCAGCGGAAGTCGGTGAAATACACCTTCGATGTAGTTTGCGTTTCGTTCATAATCATATTGCTTGTTCGTTATGCCTTTGTATCACTGTGGGCGCAATGCCTTTCAGCGTGCGAAGTTAGTCAATTTTCCCGACATTCACCCCTACCCTGCCACGATATTGCCATTATTTGGCAGACGGATGCTGTACAGCCGCTTTGCGAAAGGCCGCCTTTTACCCTCCAAAAGGCCGTCAACCGCACGCCAAAAGGCCACCTTTTGCAAGGAAAAAGGCGGCATATTGGAAACGCGCTGACTGCCAGACGGTTACCGGACAGGCGGAAAGGGCGGCAAGAAAGGGCACCTGACATGCCGCGGCACACGGACTGACGGCCCTGCAAGGAACGCCAAACGCCGACTCCCCAGCATAAGCCAAAAAGTTAAAATAACAAGAAAAAAATGTTAGATGGCACATAATTAGGTTTTAATTCCGTAAATTTGCACCCTGCATTTGCAATGAGAACTAAAACCGTCATATTCATACTGCTGACTGCTTTCATATTCGTGATGGCAGAGCCTACCATGCCTTTTTTCCACAACAGCGGCAAAGACGGCGGCAGAACAGACTCGACGGCCGTAAGCGACACTGCCGTCCGCACCATCGCGGACACGCTTGCGGGCGGCGACACGCTGCACCCTGACACGGCGGAACTCTCCGACGAGCCTGACACTACCAAGATGGACTCGCTCACCTTGGCCATATACAAGCACAACAAGCACGTTGACGACTCTATCAGGCTTGACAGCATCAACCGCAGGAAGTCTAACAGCCTCGAGGCTCCGGTAGACTTCTCGTCGGAAGACTCGCTCGTCTACGACGCCTCCCTGAAGCGCGCATACCTCTACGGAAGCTCCAACGTGAAGTACCAGAACATGGACCTAAAGAGCGACCGCATATACATGAGCCTCGACAGCAACCTCGTCCATGCCACGGGAACGGCCGACACTACGGGCGAACTGACAGGCAAGCCGGTGTTCGTGATGGGACAGGACACTTATGAGAGCGACACGATGTCGTTCAACTTCAAGACGAAAAAGGGCTTCATCAACAGCGTCTACACGGCGCAGCAGGACGGCTTCCTTTCAAGCGAGCAGTCAAAGCGCGACTCGAGCGGCGTGCTCTACCTCCAACACGGCCGCTACACCACCTGCGACCGCGAGCACCCCGACTTCTACATAGCCCTCTCACGCGCCAAGGTACGCCCGGGAAAGGACGTCGTATTCGGCCCTGCCTACCTCGTAGTGGCCGACGTCCCCCTGCCGCTGGCAATCCCCTACGGCTTCTTCCCGTTCACAAAAAGCTATTCGAGCGGCTTCATCATGCCCACATACGGCGACGAAAGCTCGCGCGGATTCTACCTGCGCGACGGCGGTTACTACTTCGCAATGAGCGACAAATGGGACTTGAAGCTACTCGGCGAAATCTATACCAAAGGCTCGTGGGGCGTCAGCGTGGCCTCGAACTACCGCAAGAGGTACAAGTACAGCGGCAGCTTCCTCTTCAGTTACCAGAACACCAAGAGCGGCGACAAGGGCATGCCCGACTACAGCGAGCAGACAAGCTTCAAGCTGCAATGGAGCCACCGCCAGGACTCCAAGGCCAACCCGTACACCAGCCTTTCGGCAAGCGTCAACTTCGCGTCAACCTCATACGAGCGCAACAACCTCTCAAGCATGTACAATCCGCAAAGCTACACCCAGAGCCTGCGCACCTCAAGCGTAAGCTGGAGCAGCACATTCTCAAGCATAGGCATGACACTCAGCGGTACGGCCAACCTCAGCCAGAACATGCTCGACTCCACCGTAAGCCTCACCCTGCCGAGTCTCAACATCTCGGTGAGCCGCTTCTACCCCTTCAAGCGGAAGCACGCAGCCGGCAAGGAACGCTGGTATGAAAAGATTTCGATGAGCTACACCGGCCAGTTTGACAACTCGATAGACACAAAGGAGAGCCAGCTGTTCAAGTCGAACCTCATCAAGGACTGGGAAAACGGCTTCAGACACAACATACCGATACAGGCCAACTTCACCCTGTTCAACTACATAAACATCAACCCCCAGTTCAACTTCACCGACCGTATGTACTCCAACAAGGTGATGCAATCATGGGACGAGGAGCGCCAGGACGTGGCACGCGACACCATTTACGGCTTCTACAACGTGTACGACTGGAACATGAGCGTGAGCGCTTCGACAAAACTCTACGGCTTCTGGACGCCCTCACGCAAGATATTCGGCGACAAAATACAGGCCATACGCCACGTAGTCACGCCGCAAATATCGTTCAACTACGCGCCCGACAACGGCTCGCGCTACTACGAGACCTACCAGAGGACAAACGCCGACGGCAGCGTGGAGCTGGTTGAATACTCTCCGTTTGCAAACAGCCTGTACGGAATTCCGTCACGAGGAAAGACCGGAAGCCTCACGTTCGACCTGTCGAACAACATCGAGATGAAAATAAAGTCTGACAAAGACTCTACCGGTTTCAAGAAATTAAGCATCATCGACGAGCTTGGCTTCAACATGGGCTACAACCTTGCGGCCAAGGAACGCCCGTGGAGCGACCTTACCGTGAGGCTGCGTCTGAAGTGGTGGAAGAACTACACGTTCAACATGAACGCCGTGTTCGCCACATACGCATACGAGCTTGACGAGAACGGCAACCCTTACGTGGGCACACACACAGAGTACAGCAAGGGCCGTTTCGGCCGCTTCCAGGGCATGTCGCAGAACATATCGTTCACGCTTACGCCTGAGAAAATAAAGAAATGGTTTGGCAAAGGCGACGACAATGAGGAAGAAACCGATGAAGAGACCGACGACGAGGACAACACCGACATAGAGTCGAACGTTGACGACGACCTCGTGCGAGGCCAGCGCGGCGCCAAGAAGGAAAACACCGGCAAGGCCGAAACCGACGAGGACGGCTACATGAAGTTCTCGATGCCGTGGTCGCTGACCGTCGGTTACGGTATCTCCATGCGTGAAAGTACCGACCGTTCGAAGTTCAACAAAAAGACGATGCGTTACCCCTACGAGTTCACACAGACGCTGAACTTCAGCGGAAACATACGCATAAGCGACGGATGGAACATCAGTTTCTCGTCAGGTTACGACTTCCAGAACCACGAAATATCAATGACTACCGCATCGCTACAGCGTGACTTGCACTGCTTCAACATGAGTTGTTCGGTAGTACTTGCGCCATACACGTCGTACAACTTCTCGTTCCGATGCAACGCGGCGACACTTACCGACGCGCTGAAATACGACAAGCGCAGCGGTTTCAGCAACGCCGTGCAGTGGTATTGACGGCTCGTTGCAGAGCACAACGTGCCCCTTCAGTAACCATTTGATTACCAAGGGGATAGCCATTCACAAGATTATTCCTTACAAAAGGCCGCAAAACGCCCTGCAAAAGGCCGTCTTTTACAACGCAAAAGGTGGCCTTTCGCATTGCGAAAGGCCACCTTTCATAAAACCAGTTGCCTGCACACGGCAAACCGCCGCCTACAGCAGGCTCAATTGTCACTGTTCAAACGCATGATGTCTTCTTCCTCACCGACAAGCCATACAATGTCGCCGGCCATGAAAACACGCGAAGGGTCAACGGGCGAAAGGTTCTCCTTGCCCTCCTCTATGCCAACCACCATGCAGTTGAACTTGTCCCTTATCCCGCTCTCTTTCATCGTCTTACCCACAAAAGAGCCGGCCTCGCTGATGACAACCTGCCGCAGTTTCATCTCACGTTTCTCAATGTCTGGGTCTTTCTGGCGTACGTCCTTCACCAGTGCCGAGCCGAAAGCGGTCAGCTGTTCGTCGCTGCCGATGGCCTGAATCCTGTCACACGGGAATATGACAAAGTCGCCGTTGGGAATGTTTATGCGCTGTATGCCGCGCAGAATGCTGCTTACATGCACTCCGTACCTGCTCCTCAATCCAAGCTCGCGCAGCGACTTGCCGGCCCAGATAGAATCTTCGGGCACTTCAAAGTCGGCTATGTGGATGTCACGGTCAAGCAGCCTTCCTTCGTAAAGGGGACGTTTGCGCCCCATTACCTCGGCGGCAATCTCGCGCGAACGCAGGTTCTGCAAAAACATCCGCTCCATCTTTATGCTGCGCCTCTTGAGCGAACGCGACACCACCATCAGCATGACGGCGGCCAGGGCGATGCTTATCAGCAGCGCGTTGGCGAACGGCATAAGGTAATTGCAGATGTAAAAGACAAACGCCGTGGCTACGGCAAGGCGTACAAGTATGGTGAACACCAGCGGAAAACGGTTGTAGACGCTCTCTCCCCACAGAGCCTTGAACTCCTCGCTGTGGTTCTTCTTCATCACAATCGCACGCAGGAAAGGCGCTATCAACAGCAAGGTGGCAAGGCCGCACACTGCGTTCGCCCACCAATGGGGCAGCACATGGCGTATGAAAGGCAGGAAGAACGTGAACATCAGGGCTATTGCCGCGCCCGAAAGTATTGAATATATCAAGGTCACGCGCGCCATCTGCACAAGCAACCGTTTCCACTTGTTACCAGTATTGGCCGGACGCCGGCTCAATGTTATGCTGTTCAAGGCCGCAATCCACCGCCCGGGCAGCCGCCGTTCAAGCATTCCGTAACACGGGGTGGCGGCCCGTATCATGTAAGGAGTAAGGAAAGTGGTGATTACCGAGACAGCAACCACGACGGGATAAAGAAACTTGCCTATGACGCCGAGCGACAGTCCGAGCGACGCTATTATGAAAGAGAACTCACCGATTTGCGCCATCGAGAAGCCGCACTGCATCGCTGGCTTCAGCGGCTGGCCGCTCAACATGAAGCTGAACGTGCCGAACACGGCCTGCCCTATAAGTATAGTGAGCACGAGAATGGCTATTGGCACGGCGTATTCGACGAGGATTTCCGGGTCGACAAGCATTCCTACGGACACGAAGAACACCGCTCCGAAGAGGTTTTTCACCGGCTCAACAAGCCTTATTATCCTGTCGGCCTCAACCGTTTCGGCCAAAATCGACCCCATGACAAACGCCCCGAAAGCACTGCTGAAGCCTACTTGCGTAGACAGAACGGCCATCGCACAGCACAAGCCCAGCGACACTATGAGCAGCGTCTCGTTGTTGATTAGCTTACGCATGGAGCGCAACATCCACGGTATAAGGAATATTCCCACGACGAACCAGAGCACAAGGAAGAAGCCGATTTTCGCCACGCTGCCGAGCATCTCGCCGCCGTCGGGATTGCCTCCGATGGCCAAAGCCGACAGCATAACCATCAACACGATGGCCAGGATGTCTTCAAGTATGAGCACGCTCATAACCAATCCGGCGAAGCGTTGCTGGCGTAAGCCGAGGTCATCGAACGCCTTATATATTATGGTAGTCGAACTCATGGCGAGCATTCCGCCAAGGAATATGCAGTCCATGCGGCTCCATCCGAAGGCGTGTCCAGCCATTATGCCAAGCATCATCATGCAGAACACCACGCTGCACGTGGCTATTATCGGCGAAATGCCCATCTTCAGGATTTTCTTGAACGAGAAGTCAAGCCCCAAAGAGAAAAGAAGGAACATCACGCCGATGTCGCCCCACGTGCCGATGTCGGCCTTGTCAACCACCGACATGGTATAAGGCATGTGCGGACTGACAAGAAATCCGGCCACGATATAGCCCAGCACAAGCGGCTGCTTGAGCTTTTTGAACACTATTGTGACAACGCCCGCAACGACAAGTATCAGCGCAAGGTCTTTTACAAGATAAGGAAGTTCACTCATTTTATTTCGGTCATAAGGCTATACGGTTATAAGGTTGTACGGTATTTGTGAAATACCGGCATACGTCCGGACGTTCACAGATATACGATTATGGGATTGTAAAGTCTTCATTGCTCAAAACTTACAACCCCATAACCCTATAACCGCAAGACCTTATAACCGCAATCAGTCATTATATCCTGCCGTAATCTCGCAGATTTTCACGACAACCTGCATGGCCTTCTCCATCACCTGTATGGAGACAAACTCGTAAGGGCCGTGGAAGTTGACGCCTCCGGCGAAAATGTTGGGGCACGGCAGACCCTTGAACGACAGCTGCGCGCCGTCAGTTCCGCCGCGTATCGGCTCTACCTTGGGTGCGACGCCGCAGTCCTGCATGGCCTTGAGCACAATGTCTATTACGTGCATGTTGGGGTCAATCTTCTCCTTCATGTTGTAATACTGGTCCTTCACGTCGGCCGTTACTGTGCCCTCGCCGTATTTTTCGTTCATTTTCTTCACGCATTCGGCGATGAACGCCTTTCTGTCTTCAAACTTCTCGCGGTCGTGGTCGCGTATGATGTACGACAGCTTGGCCTGCTCGATGTTCGACTCGATGCCCAACAGATGGTAGAAACCTTCGTAGCCTTCGGTTGTTTCGGGTGTTTCGTCAGCCGGAAGCATGGCCGCAAACTCCGCCGCCAGCCTGTTGGCGTTAATCATCTTGCCTTTGGCGTAACCCGGATGCACGCTCACTCCCTTTATCGTTACTTTCGCTGAAGCGGCGTTGAAGTTCTCGAACTCAAGGTCGCCGATGTCTCCGCCGTCCATCGTGTACGCCCATTCGCAGCCGAACTTCTCTACGTCGAAGTGGTGGGCGCCCATTCCTATCTCCTCGTCAGGGTTGAAACCCATGCGTATGTCGCCGTGCTTTATCTCGTCATGGTCGCGCAGCCAGCACATGGCCTGCACTATTTCGGCTATTCCGGCCTTGTCGTCGGCGCCGAGAAGGGTGTGCCCGTCGGTCACGATTATGTCCTCTCCCTTGTGCGCAAGCAGTTCGGGGAACTTCTTTGTAGACGACACTATGCCCGGCGAAAGCTCAATGTCGCTCCCGTCATAGTTGCGTATGATACGCGGCTTCACGTCCTTTCCGCTGCAGTCGGGCGACGTGTCATAGTGGCTGATGAAGCCGATGGTGGGCACGTCTTTCTTCATGTTCGACTTCAGCGTGGCGTAGACGTAGCCCATGTCGTCCATCTCCACGTCGTCAAAGCCCTCGTCTTTCAGCTCGTCGCGCAGGTATTTGGCGAATACAAGCTGCTTCGCCGTGCTCGGCACGGAGTCGCTTTCCTCGGCCGACTGTGTGTCGAAACTCACATACTTCAAAAATCTTTCAACAATGTCCATAACGTTATAAGTGTTTTTATTTATGCAATTAGAACATGGCAACTGCCATCGAAAGGCAAAGATACGGATTTTATTTCATTCAATGCGCCTTGAACGCCATGATTTTAAGCGCAATATTAAAAACTTCTTAAATTGAGAATGGAGAGTTTGGAAATTGAGAATGGAGAGTTGAGAATGGAGAATTATGATTACCTTTGCTAACAGGCGACCTCGAAGGTAATCATAATTCTCCATTCTCAACTCTCCATTCTCAATTTAAAACACGGCAAATTGCAATGCAAAAGGCCGTCTTTTACACGCTAAAAGGCCACCTTTTGCAGCCTAAAAGACGGCCTTTTGCAAACGCATTGACAGTCAGGTGTCTTTTCCTGAAATAGGTTGACAGTTTTTGTTTAAATAAACTACATTATTTT
>USHW01000041.1 GCA_900554545.1 uncultured Prevotella sp.
CCGAGTCGTGACCCATCAGCGTGCGGCCTGTCAGCATGAGGTCGGGACGCGCCGAGTAAAGACCTTCGTCAACGAGGAAATACTCCTGTTCCCAGCCTAAATTGCTGGTCACTTTGTTGACGTTGGGGTCGAAATAGCGGCAAACCTCAGTGGCGGCCACGTTCACTGCGTGCAGCGCGCGCAGCAGCGGGGCTTTGTAATCCAACGCTTCGCCAGTGTAAGAGATAAAAATGGTGGGTATGCAGAGCGTGTCGTCCATGATGAACACGGGCGACGTAGGGTCCCATGCGGAGTAACCGCGCGCCTCGAACGTGTTGCGTATTCCGCCGCTTGGGAACGAGCTTGCGTCAGGTTCCTGCTGAACGAGCAGCTTGCCCGAGAACTCCTCAATCATTCCTCCTTTGCCGTCGTGCTCAATGAAGGCGTCGTGCTTCTCGGCGGTGCCTTCGGTCAGTGGCTGGAACCAGTGCGTGTAGTGCGTCACTCCGTTCTCCTCGGCCCACTGCTTCATGCCTGCTGCCACGGCGTCGGCTATGGAGCGGTCGAGCGTGGCGCCGTTGTCGATGACGTCAATCAGCGTCTCATATACCGACGGCGGCAGGTATTTGTACATCTTTGCGCGGTTGAACACGTTTTTGCCGAAATACTCCGACGGGCGTTCCATCGGTGTTACGACTTCGAGCGGCTTCTTCTTGAAAGCCTCTTCTACCACGTTAAATCTTAAGTTTGTCATGTTGTTAAAGTTTATTTGTCGTTATGTTTAATACCTTTAGCTGCTGTTGTTGTCTACGCGTCGTCAGCACCCGGTTTGCGAAAGGCGGTCTTTTGCGTTGTAAAACGTGGCCTTTCAGCCGCTAAAAGGTGGCCTTTTGCAGGCCGAAAGGCCACCTTTTGCAACGGCATTTGTAACATTTTGATTTTCAGTTGTTTGCACTTACGGGCGCAGTGTGAAGCCGAACGTCATGTAAGCCTTCTCCGTGCTGGGGTTGGCAGTTACCCCGGCGAACAGCGGAAGGCTGAAAGTCTTTGTTATCCTGATGTCTTTCGTCGCCCTGACCGACACGTTGGTTACGGCGAAGCCGTTGGCCTTTGAGTAGAAACTCGTGGCGTAAGGCACTGCGCCCACAGCCGCCGTCCAGTCGCATCCGGCAAGACGGAACGGCGCGCTGACCTCGAAGTATGACGAGTATGCGCGTTCGCCGCTCTTGTTGAGTCCGTCGTTGCCTGCGAAGTTGGTGTACCACTGCACGGCCACGGGGCCGAAGTCATAGCCGATGTTGGCCTCGAACACGTGCGAAGTCTCGTGCGCTGCATAGCTGAAGTAGCGGTCGTTGGGCGAGTTGAACCAGTAGTCGGTAACGCCGATGTTGAAGCCTCCCGTGCTGTATGCCAGCGTAAGGTCGAACTCTTCGGTGTCCGACGGGTCTGAAAGTCCCACGTTGCCCCATGCCGTCAGCGACAGACCCTTGTACGCGAGGCCGAGCGTGGGTTGCAGGCTGACGTCGCCCAAGTCCTGTCCGCGCCATACGTAGTGGCTCACCACGTCGGCCTGCACCGTGGCTTCAATTCTCTCTTGCGCCGCCGCCGGCGCCAATGCGGCGCTCAGCGCGGCGGCGAAAACTGTTCTCCTTGTCAAATCTTTCATAACCATACCTATTTATATTATACTTCATTAAAGCTTGCCATAATGGCAATGCGATGGCTTGCAGGCTTTTATTATGCTCTGTCTGTCGGCAAATTTACAGCATTTTGAAAGTAAAACGAGTAGTTTTCTGACAATATTCTTTATGTTTTTGCTGTTTGCTTACTATTGTTCTTCTGTAAGGGTGGCGGTCTTTCAAAGTGTAACCATATAAAGGCGAAATTGTTTGAAAGTGTAAGTTGGGTGCAGTTCGCCGTAAAAACATGTTACTTTTTTTAACGAATCACCGCCTCGCTTACAGTCGGCTGCGTATTCGGTGATTGTTATTTCAAATTGAAATGAAAACCGCTTATTTTGTGACAAAACTGTAAATGTGGTGCATTTTGCAATTACATAATGCTTGAATAATCTTGTTTTGAATAACAAAAAGACGTAATTTTGCAGAAAAATATTTCCTTTCGACGGGATATCCATTATTTATATAACAAAAAGCGAGAATGTTATGAAAAAGATTGAAGCAATCATCCGCAAGTCAAGGTTTGAGGACGTGAAGAAGGCTTTGCTTGAAGCCGACATCGAGTGGTTCTCGTATTACGACGTGCGCGGCAACGGCAAGGCGCGGCAGGGGCGCATATACCGCGGCATTGTGTACGACACAAGCTCGATAGAGCGCACGCTCGTGTCGCTCGTCGTGCGCGAAAAGAATGTGGAAAAGTCGGTCAGGGCCATACTGAAGGCCGCTCAGACGGGCGAAATAGGCGACGGGCGCATATTCATAATGCCCGTTAACGACGCAGTGCGCATACGCACCGGCGAGCGCGGCGACATCGCCCTGTACAACGCGGAGCAGGAGGAGTAAGTGCGGAAAACGAAAAGTAGGGAGTGAATAATTTATTGGTTTTTAAGGTAAAACATTAAAAATAACGATTATGGGAAAGTATGTTATGAGATATTTGACGGGCCGGAGGGCGGCCGTTACGGCGCTTGCGGCATTCCTGTCGGCAACGGCGGCGATGGCGGACACCGCCACGCCCGTGCCCGACAGCGGCAACACGGCGTGGATGATGACAGCCACGGCATTGGTGCTGCTCATGTCCATTCCGGGCATTGCACTGTTTTACGGCGGCCTTGTGAGGCAGAAGAACGTGCTTAGCGTCATCATGCAGACAATGCTTATTGTCGGGGTAATCAGCATCTTGTGGGTAGCCATCGGCTATACGTGGGCCTTCGGCACCGGTTTCAAGGACTCTGGCAACCCCCTGTTTGCCGTCATCGGCGGCTTCGACAAGGCGTTCCTGTGCGGCATAACGCCGTCAACCGTCACGGCTACGGGCATCCCCGAACTGGTGTTTGTCATGTTCCAGTGCATGTTCGCGCTGATAACGCCGGCCCTGATACTGGGCGCTTTCGCCGAAAGAATAAAGTTCAAAGGCTACATGCTGTTCATAATCCTGTGGACGGTGCTGGCCTATTTCCCCATGGCTCACTGGGTTTGGGGCGGCGGCTTCTTGCAGGAGATGGGTGCAATCGACTTCGCCGGAGGCACCGTCGTCCACATCAACGCCGGTATCTCGGCATTGGTTATGGCCCTGCTCATCGGCAAGAGGGAGGACTACAAGGCAGGACATCCCATCACGCCGCACAACGTTACGTTCGTGTTCATGGGCACTTCGTTCCTCTGGTTGGGATGGTTCGGCTTCAATGCGGGCAGCGGTCTGGCCGCCGACGGCCTCGCGGCGAACGCCTTTATGGTGACACATGTCGCTACGGCGACGGCAGCCGTGGTGTGGATGGCTATCGACTGGCTGTTCAACAAGAAGCCTACTACCGTGGGTGCGTGCACCGGAGCCGTGGCCGGACTTGTGGCGATAACGCCTGCCGCAGGCTCGACGGGACTGCTCGGAGCGTTTTGCATCGGCCTGATAACCCCCATTATTTGCTTCTTCATGGTGGCTGTTGTAAAGCAGAAGTTCAAGTATGACGACGCGCTCGACGCCTTCGGAGTGCACGGCATCGGCGGCATTGTAGGCTCGGTGCTCACCGGCGTGTTTGCAACCCGTTTCGTTACGGGCGACGGAGGGGCGGAAGGCGCGCTCTACGGCGACTGGCATCAGCTGTGGGTTCAGGTCGTTGCAACGCTCGTTTCGGTAGTGTTCAGCGCGGCGGTGACGTTCATCCTTTACAAGATAGTTGACGGACTCGTAGGCATCCGCGTTGACAAGCGCGTTGAAGAAGAGGGCCTTGACATATACGAACACGGAGAGAGTGCATATAATTAAATGTTGAATTGAGAGCGGAGAAGTGAGAATTATGATTACACTTGCTGATTTTGTAATTCTCACTTTCCGCATCTTGTTTCTTAAATCCTAAATAATGCACCCACGAAAGAAGGTAATCATAATTTTCAATTATCAATTTTAAATTCTCAATTGAAAGACAAAGAATACAATGTGTGGCATAGTTTCAATTTTCAACATTCAGGAACAGACGCCGGCCTTGAGGCAGAAGGCGTTGCGGATGAGCGGAAAGCTCCGTCACCGCGGTCCTGACTGGAGCGGCATATACTGTGGAGGCACCGCCATTTTGGCGCATGAAAGGCTGGCGATTGTCGACCCGGAATCGGGTCGGCAACCGCTTTTCAGCCCTGACAGAAAGCAGGTGCTGGCCGTCAACGGAGAGATTTACAACCACAGGGAGATACGCAGCCGATACGCAGGAAAGTACCAGTTCCAGACCGGAAGCGACTGTGAAGTCATACTCGCCCTTTACCGCGAGCAGGGCGAAAGGTTCTTGGACGGGCTTGACGGCATCTTCGCTTTCGCACTGTATGACATCGAACGCGACGACTACCTGATAGCGCGCGACCCCATAGGGGTCATCCCCCTTTATTACGGACGCGACAAAGAAGGGCGGCTTTACGTGGCGAGCGAGCTGAAGGCTCTTGAGGGACAGTGTGACAAGTACGCGCCGTTTCCGCCCGGACACGTGCTCACCGGGCGCGACGTCATGCCGCGGCGCTATTACGACCGCGACTGGTTCAGCTACGACAACGTGAAGGACAACCCGGCAAGCGTTGACGAGCTGCGCGACGGACTGGAAGCCGCCGTAAGGCGGCAGATGATGAGCGACGTGCCCTACGGCGTGCTGCTGAGCGGCGGACTGGCCTCTTCAATCATCAGCGCGGTGGCGCAGAAGTATGCCAAACGCCGCATAGAGACGGGCGGGGAGGAGGCCGCATGGTGGCCGAGGCTGCACTCGTTTGCCGTTGGACTGCGCGGCGCGCCCGACTTGGAGAAGGCCCGTCTCGTGGCAGAACACATCGGGACGGTGCACCATGAGATAAATTACACCATACAGGAGGGCCTCGACGCGCTTAGCGACGTGGTTTACTACACCGAGACTTACGACGTTACGACGATACGCGCATCGACCCCCATGTTCCTGCTTGCACGCGTAATAAAGAGCATGGGCATAAAGATGGTGCTCTCGGGCGAGGGTGCCGACGAGGTGTTCGGCGGCTACCTGTATTTCCACAAGGCGCCGTCGGCGCGCGCGTTCCACGAGGAAACGGTGCGCAAACTGATGAAGCTGCACCTTTATGACTGCCTGCGCGCCAACAAAAGCCTGGCCGCATGGGGCGTGGAAGGCCGTGTGCCGTTCCTCGACACCGAGTTTCTTGACATAGCCATGCGCCTCAATCCGGAAGCCAAGATGTGCCCCGGCGCGGTGGTGGAGAAGAAAATACTGCGCGAGGCTTTTGCCCCGATGCTGCCGCAGGAGGTGGCGTGGAGGCAGAAGGAACAGTTTTCCGACGGCGTGGGCTACTCGTGGATTGACACCCTGAAGCGGATAACCGCCGACAGCGTGAGCGACTATGAGATGGAGCACGCCGCCCAACGCTTCCCCGTAAATCCTCCGCGCTGCAAGGAGGAGTACTTCTACCGCTCGCTCTTCGCCGCTCACTTCCCCAGCGATGACGCGGCGCGCAGCGTGCCGAGTGTGCCGAGCGTGGCCTGCAGCACAGCCGAAGCGTTGGCCTGGGACGCATCGTTCAAGGATAAGAACGACCCCAGCGGCCGCGCCGTAAGCGGCGTACACGAGCAGGCGTACTGACTAACGTCAGGCCATTGAAATTGAGAATTGAGAATGGTGAATGGAAAATTACGCTCCTACAAGGTATGTGTTTTTACGTCATTCCGTGTTAAATTTGCAACGGTAATCAAACTCCCCCTCCCTTCGGGAGGGCTGGGGTGGGTCTGTTTTTTAATTAAAAATGAAAAATTAAAAATGTAGAACTGAAAGTCAGCGTCAAGCTAATTATGATTACCTTTGAGATTGCTTGTTAGCAAAGGTAATCATAATTTTCCATTCACAATTCTCAATCCTCAATTCAAAACACGGCAAATTGCCGTGCAAAAGGCCATCAATTGGAAGCTAAAATGCCGTGTTTTGCATTGCAAAACACGGCATTTTAGAATGATGCTGATTATCAGGCGGTTAACCGTTGGTTATTTCTTCGCCCTTGAGTGTCGCGCTTGAGCTTGACGTTACCTTTACGCGCACGGTGTCGCCGATGCGGTGCTGGCCTTTGTCGAACACCACGACCTTGTTCTGTGAGGTGCGTCCGAAGAGCTGCTGGCGGCTGCGTTTGCTGAAGCCTTCAACCAATACGTCGAACTCCTTGCCTACATCCATTGCGTTGCGCTCGGCCGATATGCGCGTCTGGAGGCTAATCATCTCGTTCAGGCGGCGCAGCTTCACTTCTTCGGGAACGTCGTCGGGCAGGTGCTTCGATGCGTATGTGCCGGGCCGCTCGCTGTATTTGAACATGAAGGCGGAGTCGTAACCCACCTCTTCCATGAGCGAGAGCGACAGACGGTGGTCTTCCTCCGTCTCGGAATGGTAGCCCACGAAGATGTCGGTTGTTATCGAGCAGTCGGGTATGATGCGGCGTATGGCTTCCACACGGCCCATGTACCACTCGCGCGTGTACTTCCTGTTCATCAGCTTCAGGATGCGGTCAGAGCCGCTCTGCACGGGCAGGTGGATGTGCTTGCACACGTTGTCGTGCCCGGCTATGACGCGCAGAGTCTCGTCGCTCATGTCCTTCGGGTGGCTCGTTGTGAAGCGCACGCGCATGTCGGGGAACGTTTCGGCCACGAGGGCGAGGAGCTGGGGGAAGTCAAACCCACCCCAGCCCTCCCGAAGGGAGGGTGTTTGATTACTTTCGCCGATAGTTTCTTGATAGGCAGGAGTATCCAAGCTCCCTCCCTTCGGGAGGGTTGGGGTGGGCTGTTGGCTGGATATTGCTTTATAGCTGTTCACATTCTGCCCCAGCAGTGTCACTTCCTTGTAGCCGCGGTCGTGCAGGTCGCGCACTTCGCGGATTATGCTTTCGGGGTCGCGGCTGCGTTCCCGTCCGCGTGTGTACGGCACAATGCAGTAATGGCAGAAGTTGTTGCAGCCGCGCATGATGCTCACGAAGCCGCCCACGTGGGTGCCGCAGATGCGCTGGGGCACTATGTCGCGGTAGGTTTCGGTGGTTGACAGCTCTATGTTCATCGCCTTGTGCCCCGTCTCGGCCTGTGCAATGAGGTCGGGCAAGGTGAGGTATGCGTCAGGCCCTGCTACGAGGTCGGCATGGTGGTTGTCGATAAGGTCGTTCTTTACACGCTCGGCCATGCAGCCCAGTACGCCGATGATGAGCCGCCGTCCGCCGCCGCGCATGGCGTTGAGAGCCTCTAAGCGGTTGAGGATTTTCTGCTCGGCGTTGTCGCGCACGCTGCAAGTGTTGAGGAAAACGGCGTCGGCCTCGTCGATGTTCTGGCACACCTCGTAGCCTGCCATCTTCATTACCGAGGCCACAACCTCGCTGTCGGCCACGTTCATCTGGCAGCCGTAGGTTTCTATGTATAGTTTTTTCATTTAATCAAACCCACCCCAACCCTCCCGAAGGGAGGGAGCTTGGAGTGCTTTTTAGTGTTGTCCTTAATTATATGAGTTGATGATTTGCTATTGCTTCACTGTTGTTGGCAGGGCATATTAGACACCCCTTCCCTTCGGGAGGGGCTGGGGTGGGTGCTCAATATCACCCTTGCAATCTCTGCAATGAGCCTTGCGTTCTCCTTGCTGCCGAGCTTCGTGTCCTTTATCAGCACGGCGATGTATAGCTTACGGCCGTCGGGCAGCATTACTGCACCGGCATCATTGTCGGCAATCATCGTCCCGTCGTCTTTTGTGAAGCCAGTGCCCGTCTTGTGGGCGAGGAGCATTCCAGGCTCAAGTGCGGCCTTTATCTTGTCCGGGCCGGTTGTTGTAGAGATTAGGATGTGCTTCAACAGCGTGGCGTAAGGTCCTCCGAGGATGTTCTCTTCAAAAAGTTTCCTGAAAAGGATGGCCACGGACAGCGGTGTCGAGCAGTTGTCGTATGAACGCATCGGGTCGGCCTGCATCGAGATTTCGGTTTCCTTCAAGTTGTAATCCGCAAGCCCTATGGCGCGCAGTTCGGCGTTCACGCCCTCAATGCCGCCGGCCATTGATATGATGATGTCGCACGCGTTGTTGTCGCTTTCGGCCACGCTGTAGTGCAGAAGACTGTCGAAACGTATTGTGAAACCGCTTTCAGGATAGCGTTCCAGCATCGGTGTGTACGTGTTCTTGGTAACTTGGTTCGCGCTGACACGTACCATTGTGTCAGTCGGTGTGCCGCGCCTCTCCATCTGTCGGAGCACAGCAATGGCTCCGTGCAGCTTGAAGACGCTCATCAGCGGATAGCAGTCGGCGTTGTTTACGGTGTGTTCCTTGCCGTCAACAATCCACGCCACACCCACCTTGGCGTGCTTCCCCTTGATGATGCTGTTGATTTTTTCTTCCGCAGTCTGTGCCGCGGCAAGCATCGGGAGCATTGCCGCGAACAGTATGGAGATGAGTGTTCTCATTTATTTCACTTGCGATTTGACCGGGTTTTTCACGCCTTTCATGCTTGTGAGGAAGGCTTTTGCCGAGCCGAATTTAAGGAACATGTCAAGCCTTATGGGCACATGGTTGGAATCGTCGGTGACGAAGAAGCGTGCTATCTCCCTCCAGCCCTTCTTCTCTTTTTCCGTATATGACAGTTCGAGACAGCGGTACTTCACGCCGTTGTCGGCCTTTATGTTCTTAGTTCCAAGCAACTTGATTTTCGCCGGGGCAAGTCCGTTGCCGTCGGCAATCTGGAAGTCTACCACGTGTCCGGTCTTCCAGTTGTCAAGGTCGAAGCTCCTTGCGCGCAGAAAAATGTTCATCATGTCGAAAACGCACTGTCCGGGATTGGCCGTGCGGCGTTCGCGCCGGCCGTCCTTGTGCAGCCTGCTCTGCGTAATCTGGCATTGTCCGCCCGGATATTTGTACCATACCTCGTCCACAGTGTAGCGCTTTCCCTCCACCGCTCCTTTGCGGTAGTACAGCGGGGCGAGGTCGAGCGACGAGTAGCAAAGCAGCGTGTCGCGCATCATGAAGATTTTGTCCATCTTGCTGTTGCCCCTTGTCGTGAGGCTTGCCCGGTAGGCGTTCTGTCCTCCGTACTTGCTTTGCACCACATACATGGATGCCGTGCCCACTTTCACCCATACGAATTTCCAGTTGTAGTAGAGGTTGTACGACAGGAATTCGCCAGCCTTGAACGCAGTGTTCCTGAATGTACACTGCGCTGTAGCCGCACCAGCCATGCAGAGCATGACCGCGGCCAGGATAAAGGTTTTCAAGTGTTTCATAATCGTTTGGTTAAGACCTTTCCCGGTGTTTACAACCGAATGCTGTACACATCGTATCTTTTGTGCGGCCGGGCGAGGGCGTTGTTTGTTCTGTTACATGTCCGGGTACGGTATTCCCAGTTTTGCGGCGCGTTCTTGGTTGCGGCGCGTTATTGTCTTTTCCTTTTCCGGTTTCTGTTTGGTTATTGCCATTGGCTTTTGCAGGTTGAGGCTGCGCGATACGGGATTCCACGTCAGCGTCAGGTCCCATTTGGCCTTGCATTCAATCTTGTCGGGATAGTAATAAGTCGTTTCTGGCTGCCTGTCGGCGGCGTAGTCGCCAGTATCCCAAATGCCGTTTCTGTTCGAGTCGATGAACATACGGGCGTAGTAAGTGTCCGGCTTGATGTAGTAAAACTCCACGCGGCCGTTGTCTGTGGCGGCTTCCTTCACCACCGCGTCCGACGAGTTGAGCAGTTGCACCACCACGGTAGTGTCGGCCATGCCCGTAATGTCGAACAGGATTGTGGCGTATGAGTCTTCCGTCTTGACCTTGAAGCCCTGCTTTTTCGGTGCGGAAGTCTTGCCGTAGATGTCCGTGAAGGCCATGGTGTCAATCTCAAGACTGTATTCTATGCCCGGTCTCCATTCTCCGAGAAGTTCGTATGTGCGGTGGACGCCCGGCTTGGGGCGCAGCACGAATGGGGACTTGTACCACAAGGTGTCGTGCTTTGAGTACAGATGTATGCGCGAAGTGTCGGCCGACGCCAGCGGCGCAGGCATGGTAATGGTGATGTTCTGGTCGGGGTCAGGCTCCGAGGCGACGTTGTATTTCGGTTCGAGGGCTTTCGGTTTCATCTCCGTTTCGTATTCCTTGCCGCGTTTTTTGGCCTTTTCCTGTTTCTTCTTCCATTCCTCGTATTCGTCCTGTTGCTGCTTCAAGCGCTTCTCATACGGCACTTTCGCGAGAATGTCCATCGTGTCGGTCTGCAGCCGCAGCACGCCGAGCGTGTCGGTGGCCATGTACTTCACTTCCATGCGGAGCGTGTCCTGGTTGACGAGCATCGTGTCGCGCAGCCAGTATGTCACGGTGTCACGCTTCTCTGCTGCTTCTATGATGAAGGCGTCGTCGGCGTTGAAGTTCAGTCCGGTGATTTGCGGCAGCAGGCTGTCTCCGTAGCTGAAGTACAGCGTGAAGCGGTCAGGCTCGGTGCGTTCGGTCTTTATGAGATACCTGTCGGTCTGTGTTTCGGTGAACGCCCGCAGCACGATGTCGTCGGGGAGGAAGTGCGTATATGGCACGCGCATTATCGAGTCGATATGCAGGGAGTCGCGCCAGACCGTGTCCTGGCGCACGTCCGGCTTGAACGACGGTGTTATTATTTCGTGCGAGAAGGCGAGCTGTTCGCTCTTCTGGTTGAAAACGTAGTTGTTGTCGGCGTCCTGCAGCGCGTAGATGCGGTAGTCGCCGGGCGCCACGCCCTTGATGATGAACTTGCCGCGGCTGTCGGTACGCGATACGCGCAGCATCGGTTCTTTGGTGAAGATGGTGTCGCTAAGGTTGTTGTACAGGCCGACGAGTATTCCTTTTATAGGCTCGAGGTTCTGCGCGTTGAGCACATATCCGGCCACCTGCATCGTGTCTATGTGTCCGCCGGTGGAGAATGTGTACGTGTAGTTGCCCAAGGGGTTGCCTTCGTTGTTGTCGGTTATGGCGTCAGAGAAGTCGACCGTGTACGTGGTGTTTGGCTTCAGGGAGTCCTTAAGCTCTACGGCGATTTTCTTGCCCGACGCCACAATCTCGGCCTGTTCTATCTGCGGCGGCGATATCACCACCTTTTCGGTGGGGTTGTCAACCTTTATGTATTCGTTGAAGTATATGCTTATTTTCTTGTCTTTGATGTTAGTGCCCTGGTCTTGCGGCGTAGTGCGCACTATCACGGGCGGCGTCTCGTCATACCATCCGCCGTCGGGCTGGCCCATCTTGGCGCACGACACTACGGCGAGGACTGCCAGCAGCGGCAGCCACAGCATGCGGTTGGTTGGCTTATCCGGCCTATTTGCCCTATTGCTCTTATAGGGCTTATGGGACAAGTAGGACTGATATGATTTTATTATGCGGTCAATTCTCATTCTTTGCGGTGTTGAACCGTAGCATCTGTTCTATGATGTCGCGGTTGTTGTTGAGGCGCGGCACTTTGTGCTGGCCGCCTAGCTTGCCTTTCGATTTCAGCCAGTCGTTGAACAGGCCGCGGCGCGCCTTTACTACTTCGAGGTGCTGAAGGGTGATGTCTTTGTACCGCTTGGCCTCGTAGTCGCTGTTCACTTCCTGCAGTTTCTTGTCAAGTATGGATGCGAATGCGTCAAGATTGTCAGGCTCTTTCGTGAACTCTATGAGCCACTGGTGGCGGCACTTGGCTTCGCCGTCCATGAATACGGGCGCTGCTGTGTATTCGCAAACCTCTGCCCCGGTCTTGCGGCACGCCTCGGCAAGCCCCTGCTCGGCGTTGTCAACTATCAGTTCTTCGCCGAAGGCGTTGATGAAGCTCTTTGTGCGCCCTGTTATTATGAATTTGTAGGGGTTGGTGGAGGTGAACTTCACCGTGTCACCTATTATATAACGCCACAGTCCGCAGGGCGTGGATATTACCATGGCGTAGTTCACTCCAGTGCTTACGCCTTCGAGGGGGAGCACCGTGGGGTTGTCCTTTCCGAACTCGTCCATGGGTATGAACTCGTAGAACACGCCGTAGTCGAGCATCAGCAGCATGGCCGGGTCGGCCGGGTTGCTCTGCAGGCCGAAGAAGCCTTCGCTGGCGTTGTACGTCTCCATGTAGTGCATGCGCGGCGAGGTGATAAGCTGTTCGTACTGCTTGCGGTACGGGGTGAAGGCCACTCCGCCGTGGAAAAACACCTCTATGTTGGGCCACACCTCCTCAAGGTGCGTCTTGCCCGACAGTTCCATGACCCTTGTCAGCACCGAGAGCATCCACGAGGGCACGCCGCTCAGGTTGGTAACGTTCTTGGTGAGCGTCTCGTGGGCTATGCGGTCGCGTTTCACTTCGAAGTCGCCGAGCAGCGCGGTCTGTTTTTTCGGCACGCGCACGAGGTTCACTATCGGGTTGATGTTTTCTATAAGTATTGCGCTGAGGTCGCCCACGAGGCTGCCCTCGACGTTGTAGTTTGGCGAATGGCTGCCGCCGAGGATGAGTCCGCGGCCGTCGAACATGCGGCTCTCGCGGTTGTTGCCGAGGTATAGTGCCACGGCGTCGGTGCCGCCCTGGTAGTGGGTGTGCTTCAGGCCCTCGCGGCTTACGGGTATGAACTTGCTCTTGTCGTTTGTCGTTCCCGACGACTTGGCATACCATTTCACCGTTCCCGGCCACAGCACGTTGGCCTCTCCGTGGCGCATGCGGTCAATCATGTCCTTCAGGTCGTCGTAAGTGTTGAGTGGAACGCTGGCCGCAAAGGTTTCGTATGACGACACGTTGCCCGGCATGTGCCGGCGTCCGTATTCGGTGCTCCTGGCGTTTCCCGTCAGGTATCGCAGCATCCTGTCCTGTATGGCGGCCGCCTGAGTGGCGTATTTTTCGATTTCCTTCAGCCTTGGGGTGAAGAAGTTTCTTGCAATGCTTGTAATGCTCATCCTGTTGTCATAAGATGTTGAGTGTGCAAAATTAAGCTAAACTTTTGGAATACTGCAACTTTTCACTTATTTTTTTATCTTCGTCACAGGCGTTGCAAGTTGCGGATAAGGGTATGCCTGACAGGCCGGATGAGCCTTATGCGGCCTGCCCGATAGGGCATGTCAGGCTTGTTTGGCCTATTCATGCACTTCTCCTTTATTAAAAAAAGAGGGTCGTCGGCAGCTTTGCAGTATGGTATGCAAGCCTTAATAGTTACTAAATGAAAACAGGTAATCAAGCACCTTCCCTTCGGGAGGGCGGGGGTGGGTCGTAGGGTGTTGTGTGGCGGGTCTCTCGTTTGCGGCTTTTTGTAAGGCAAAAGGCCGCAAATTGCAAACCAAAAGGCCGCCTTTCGCGATGTGAAAGACGGCCTTTTGCAAGGCATTGAGCCTCAATGCCTTATGGCTGCGGCCTCAGGCTGGCCGGCTGCCGCGGCTGTTTTATTTGATAGCTTCGTTGAGTTCGGCTCCCGCCTTGAACTTTGCAACCTTCTTGGCGGCTATCTGTATCTTCTCTTTTGTTGCAGGGTTGATGCCTTCGCGTGCCGGACGCTCGTTTACGCTGAACGTGCCGAAGCCAACCAGAGAAACCTTGTCGCCTGCTACGAGGGCGTCCTTGATGGCAGCCACAGTAGCGTCGAGAGCCTTCTTAGCGTCGGCTTTTGACAGCCCTGAACCTGCAGCTATTTTTTCAATAAGTTCTGTTTTGTTCATGATTTGATGGATTTAAAATATTAATTGTAAGTACTGTGTTTCAGCATATTTCATCGCAAATATAGTCCATTCCTTTCATTTGCCAAACAAAAAATAAAAAAAAGTGAGGAATTTAATGAAAAAAGTTGGTAAAAGCACGGTTTTATGTTGTTTGACGGATATTTTTCGTACTTTTGCCTGCGTTTGTGTAACATGGTAATCTTATACGGATATGTTCAGAATTCCTACGATAACAAAGAATTTGCTGATAATCAACGCCTTGATGTTCCTGGCGCTGATTGTGTTCGGGAGGATGGGTACCGACCTTAACAGCGTGCTCGGCCTGCACTTCTTCCTCGCCCCCGACTTCCATCTGTACCAGCTGTTCACCTACATGTTCATGCACGGTGGCTTCACGCACATACTGTTCAACATGTTCACCCTGTGGATGTTCGGCGGCATCGTGGAGCAGGTGTGGGGGCCAAAGAAGTTCCTTTTCTACTACATAGCCTGCGGAGTGGGCGCCGGTATAATCCAGATGGTGGCGCAGTTTGGCGAGTTCTACATGCTGTCGAGCAGCCAGATACCCGGCTTCGGGCTTGACATGGTTTCCGAAGTGGTGCACTACAACGCCGCCGGGCTTAACATGTGGACTACCGTGGGCGCATCGGGCGCAATCTACGGCCTGCTCCTGGCCTTCGGCATGCTGTTCCCCGAGCAGCGCCTGTTCATATTCCCGTTGCCCGTGCCAATCAAGGCGAAGTGGATGGTCTGCATCTGGATTGTGGTGGAACTGCTCTCCGCCCTCGGCACACAGGGCAGCCAGGTGGCGCATTTCGCCCATCTCGGAGGTATGCTCTTCGGTTATATAATGATAAGGTATTGGCGCAACCATCCCGGCGGAGGCGGCTACGGGCGCTCGCGCGGACAGCAGTTCTTCGACCGCATGAAGGACAACTGGGAGCGGCGCAGCCACCGGAGATATGACGAGACACGCCGCGACGACGGCCCGAGGCGCGAGTCTGACTGGGACTACAACGCACGCCGCAAGGCCGAACAGGACGAGATTGACCGCATTCTCGACAAAGTGCGCCGCAGCGGATACGACAGCCTGACCGAAGAGGAGAAGCGAAAGCTCTTCGACGGAGGGAAGTGACATCGTATATAAGCAGACGAGATACAAGCAGGCAAGTGGACAAGTGACAAAAACCAACAGGCATAGACGCAGGCCGTAAGGCAAACCGGCTCGTCTGCTTGTGCCTCGTCTGCTTGTCAACTGAAAAATATGATACGCAAAATCAGGGACATAACGCTGCAAGTTCTGGCCGGAGCCAACGTGGCTACCGTGGCAGGCATGCTGCTTGTCGGCTATTCAGACCGCATCAACCCGATGGAACATTCGTTCTGGGCGAACGTAGGCCTGGCGTTCCCCGCGTTCCTTGCCGTCAACCTGTGCTTTCTCGTATTCTTCCTTTTTGTAAGGAAAAAGTACGCGCTTGTATCGTTGGCGGGCCTGCTGTTGTGCTACCAGCCCATGCGGAACTACTGCCCCTTCAACGTGACGCGCGACGTTCCGCCCGGCGCCTTGAAGGTGCTTTCGTACAATGTCCACGGCTTTGTGGCCGGCGACTCTCCCGAAGACGACTCCAATCCCATACTCGACTATATCATAAAAAGCGACGCCGACATAGTGTGCCTGCAGGAGGCGCGCCTCAGCGGAGCCATACTTGATGCGGTGAAAGGCGTTTACGACCATTGCGACTCGGTGTTTCATCCGGGCCGTGGCGACTGCCTTGTGCTGATGAGCAAGTACCCCATCTTGGCGAAAGACCGCATAGAGTACCGCTCGAAAGGCAACCTGAGCGCAGCTTTCGTGGTTAAGATAGGCCGCGATACGGTCACCGTGGTGAACAACCACTTCGAGTCTACGGGCATATCGCTGGCCGACCGCACCGGTTTCAAGAACATGCTGAAGGGAAATTCAGACAAAGACACGATAAGGGAAGAGTCGAAACGCATCGCGCGCCAGCTCGGCGAGTCGGTGCGCATACGCGCTCCGCAGGTTGACGCAGTGGCCGGTTTTGTCAGGAATTGCACCGGCCCGGTAATCCTTTGCGGCGACTTCAACGATTCACCCATATCATACGCCCACCGGACGCTCGCCAACCTGCTCACCGACTGCTACGTGGCAAGCGGCAACGGTCCCGGAATTTCGTACCACCACAACGCCTTTTTCGTGCGCATAGACAACATCATGTGCTCCGCCCACTGGCGCCCGTACCGCTGCAAGGTGGACAGAAACGTCAGCTATTCAGACCATTACCCCATTTATTGCTGGCTGCAAAGGCTTGGCGGAAGCGAAAAAGACGCGCAAAATGAATAATAAAAGGCTTTTAATTTTTTAAAGTTTGAATTTTTGTATATCTTTGCACGCTATAATACAAAAGGTGAAAAAACATCAAAATAAATAATAACAAAAATGCAAAACAAAGGAATCGTAATCGTATTGTCAGTTCTTCTGACCCTTGCAAGCATTTTTTATCTCTCGTTCTCCGTGGCTACAAGCTACTATGACAGCCAGGCGGCGAAGATAAAAGACCCTGTTGCACAGCAGGATTACAAGGACTCCGTGAAGTACCTCGGCATCTACTCTTACAAGAAGTGCCTTGAGACACAAATCGGACTCGGCCTTGACCTCAAGGGAGGAATGAACGTGGTGCTCGAGATTTCCGTACCAGACGTGGTCGACATGCTGGCCGACCATAAGACAGACGCCGTCTACCGCAAGTCGATGGAGCAGGCTAAGAAGGAGGAGGAAACGAGCCAAAAGGACTTCATCTCGCTTTTCATCAAGTATTACAGGCAGAATGCTCCCGGGCACAGGCTTGCCGAAATCTTTGCAACACAGCAGCTGAAAGGCAAGGTGAGCACGCAAAGCACCGACGCAGAGGTGGAGAAAGCCCTGCGCGCCGAAGTGCAGGCGGCCATCGACAACTCGTACATCGTTGTGCGTAACCGTATCGACAAGTTCGGCGTCGTACAGCCAAACATACAGAAACTTGAAGGGCAGGAAGGCCGAATAATGGTTGAAATGCCCGGCATCCGTGAGCCGGAGCGCATCCGCAAGCTTCTCCAGGGTAGTGCGAACCTCGAGTTTTGGGAGACATACAACAGCGAGGAAATCGTGCCTTACCTTGTACAGCTCGACCAAATGGAGGCCAATGTCGGCGGAGATGCCGACACTACGGCGGTGGAGGACACAGCAGCCGTTGCCGCAGACACGGCCAAGACCGCTGCGGCAAAGCCCAAGTTCCAGCTGAAGAAGGACGATGCGGCGGCTGCAAAGACGGCAGCTTCGTCGTCTGAAGCGCAGGACGAGCTGATGAAAAAGCAGCATCCGCTCCTCTCCCGCTTGCAGACTACAGGCCAGGGCGCGCTCAGCCTTGTCGGATACGCTCATGTTCGCGACACAGCTGCTGTCAACAAAGTCATTTATTCGGAAACAGCAAGGCGCATACTCCCCTCGGACGTGAAGCTGCTTTGGAGCGCAAAGCCTGCCGACGGACTGTCAGCCAAGAATGTTTTTGAGCTGCATGCCCTGAAGGTTACACAGAGCAACGGCCGCGCTCCGCTTGAAGGCGACGTGATAACTGACGCCCGTGACGACTTCAACCAGATGGGACGCCCGATTGTCAGCATGTCGATGAACTCTGACGGCGCACGCCGCTGGGCTACGCTTACAAAGGCCAACGTAGGCCGCGCAATAGCCATCGTGCTTGACGGTGCCGTTTACAGTGCTCCGCGTGTAAGCAATGAAATCACCGGCGGAAACTCTGAAATCAGCGGAAACTTCACCATCGAGGATACCAAAGACCTTGCCAACACCCTCAAGTCGGGACGTATGCCGGCTCCGGCGCGCATCGTCCAGGAGGACGTTGTAGGCCCGACGCTCGGTGCTCAGTCAATACAGCAGGGCTTGATTTCGTTCGTCATAGCGTTCATCATCCTCATGGCGTACATGGTTGTGCTGTACAACTTCATCCCGGGAATGCTGGCCAACATGGCCCTTCTGTTCAACCTGTTCTTCACTTTGGGCATAATGAGTTCGTTCCAGACCGCCCTTACCATGCCGGGTATTGCCGGTTTGCTGTTGTCTTTGGGTATGGCTGTTGACGCGAACGTGCTTATTTACGAGCGTGCAAAGGAAGAACTTGCCAAAGGACTCAATGTAAAGAAGGCTATAGACGCCGGTTATAAAAACGCGTTCTCGGCCATCTTCGACTCCAACCTGACGTCAATCATCACAGGTGTAATCCTTGCCGTGTTCGGCAGCGGCCCCATCCGAGGCTTCGCCATGACGCTTATCATCGGTATCTGCTGCTCGTTCTTCACCGCAATATATATGACGCGCCTGATTTACGACCGCCAGATGAAGCGTGACAAGTGGCAGGGCCTTACGTTCACAACGGGCTTCTCGCGCAAGTTGCCGCAGAACACGAACTTCAACTTCATGGGGCGTTCAAAGCGTTCGCTCACAATCTGGGGCATACTTACAGTGATATTCGTACTCAGCTTCCTGTTCAAGGGCTTCAGCAAGAGCATCGACTTCACTGGAGGACGCAACTATGTGCTGCGCTTCGAAAAGCCGGTACAGCCCGAGCAGGTACGCGACGCACTTGAAGGAGCGTTCGGAGAATCCACGTTCAGTGCCATCGCAATAGGTGTGGACGGCAGGAACATCCGTGTTACTACAAACTATAAAATCGAGTCCAACGACCAGAACGTTGACGCCGAGGTGGAGAGCATCCTCTTCAACTCGCTCACCAAGGCCGGATTGGTTACCCAGACGGACATATCGAAGTTCCGCAATCCTGACATCCGCGAGGGTGGTTCAATCATCAGCAGCGCCAAGGTAGGTCCGTCTGTGGCAAAGGATATAACCCAGGGAGCTATCATCAGCGTGCTTGTGGCAATCGTGGCAATCTTCCTTTACATCCTGTTGCGCTTCCGCAACGTTGCCTTCTCGCTCGGTTCTACAATCGCGTTGGCGTTCGACACGCTGTTCGTGCTCGGTATATACTCGCTGCTTTGGGGACTCGTGCCAATGTCGCTCGAGGTTGACCAGACGTTCATCGGAGCCATCCTTACCGTCATCGGTTACTCAATCAACGACAAGGTGGTGGTGTTCGACCGTATCCGCGAGAACATGGGCCTGTATACTAAGCGTGACAGATGGACGTTGTTCAACGACTCTTTGAACCAGACGCTTGCCCGTACAATCAACACCGGTACCGCAACCCTGCTCGTGCTCATCATCTGCTTCTTCTTCGCAGGCGAGAGCATCCGCAGCTTCTCGTTGACGATGATACTCGGTATCGTGTTCGGTACGTTCTCGTCAATCTTCATTGCCGCGCCTGTCGCATACCTCACTCTTGGCCGCAAGGAGAGGAGCAAGGGCCGCACGGCAGAGGCGAAGTAACATTTTGCGTCAAAGGGAAAATATTTCCGAATATTTATCCGGAGGGGAGGGCGCGCAGCTTTCCCCTCCGTTTTTTATGCCTTTTGCCGTGGCCTGACGTGCGAAATGTATTGTTTTTGAACTTGACATGCTCCATACAATGAAAATGGGCATGTGTTTTCGTGTTATGTAGCAGGCCTTACGTCGGCCATGTAATTATCGTGCCGAGATGCCAAAATGTCTTGTCCTGGCAAAAGTTGACACATTTATGAACAATAAAAAATGTGTAAAAC
>USHW01000042.1 GCA_900554545.1 uncultured Prevotella sp.
TGCCTCACTTGAAAACGATTATTTACTGAAAATAGAATAAAAACCATCCAACAGAACTGCGGATGAACCGCAAGAGGGGGCCTTTTGGCCTGCAAAAGGCCGTCTTTTGGCTTGTAAAAGGCCACCTTTTGCAAGGTAAAAGGTGGCATATTGCGGAGCGCTTGATAATCAGGGAGTTATGAAGCGGTATTTGGCTTATCAGCCGAATAGGCCCTATAAGGCTTATAGGACTAATAGGCCAAATACGGCTAATAGGGCATATAGGGGTAATTTGCAAAGACATATTAGGCTCCCTCCCTTGGGGAGGGTTGGGGTGGGTACGTCATTTTCACTCCCTTTTATTTTGCATTTCGCTCGGCTTGCACTATCTTTGCACATTAAAAACGAAAGTAAAGCCGATGCACAAGATAGCAGCAATATTGATGTTTCTCGCGTTCGCCTCAGCCGTTTGCGCGCGCACGGGCGAAAATGCGCTGAAGGTGAAGTATCCGGGCGGCAGGACATACATGTTCCGCGTTGAGCTGAAAGACAAGAACGGCACGCCCTTCAGCCTCGACAGGCCGTCGGAGTTCCTGTCGGCAAAGGCTCTGGAGCGGCGCAACCGCCAGCATCTGCGGCTTGATTCCACCGACCTTCCCGTCAATCCGGCTTATATAAACGAAATCCTTTCTACGGGAGTTGAAGTGGTGGGGCACAGCAAGTGGAACAACACCGTGCTTGTGCGCAGCCGCCATTTGTCACGGCTGAAGAGCATCGCGCTGCTCGGGTGCGTCAAGTCTATCCGCAAGGTGTGGACGTCTCCCGACTCGATAAGTCCCGCTCCGCCGCGTGCGAGGTATCACACGGAGTTCAACCATTGGGAGACTGTAAAGCAAAGTCCTTACGGAGTGACGCTCGAGCAGACGGAAATGGTGGCCGGCGAGCAGCTGCACAGCCGCGGCTATCGCGGTCGAGGAATGACAATAGCTGTGCTCGACGGCGGCTTTATGAACGCCGACCGCATACCGTGCCTCAAAGAAGCGCGTGTTGTCGGCACGGCAGACTTCGTTGTGCCGCGTTCAGAAAGCATATTCAAGGAGATGGACCACGGCACGAAGGTGCTCTCGGTAATGGCCGCCGACGTGCCCGGCACATTCGTCGGGGCAGCTCCTGACGCCTCTTTCTGGCTGCTGCGGTGCGAGGACGGTTATACCGAAAGCCTTGCCGAAGAGGACTATTGGGCGGCGGCAGCCGAGTTTGCCGACAGCGTAGGCGTTGACATAATAAGCAGCTCGTTGGGCTTCCATGCCTTCGACAGTTCCGCAGACAACTATACCTACCGTCAGCTTGACGGCCATACCGCCCTTATTTCACGTAGCGCCTCGATGCTTGCGGCCAAGGGCATACTGCTCATAAACAGTGCTGGCAACGACGGAATGGCCTCGTGGAAGAAAATCAACGTGCCTGCCGACGCGCAGGACATCATCACCGTGGGCGCGGTTACGCCCGACAGGCTCAACGCTTCGTTCAGCAGCATCGGCCCGACGGCTGACGGCCGCATAAAGCCCGACGTCATGGCGCAGGGCAGTCCGACGGCCGTCATCACCGGCAGGGGCACTATAATAAAAGATGTGGGCACGTCGTTTGCCACTCCGCTTGTGGCCGGACTGGCCGCTTGTCTTTGGCAGGCGTTGCCCGGGAAGACGGCTTTGCAGATGGTAGACCTGTTGCGCCGCTGCGCCGACAACGCCGCTACGCCGGACAACATCTACGGTTACGGCATACCAGACTTCTGGAAAGCATACGAAATGGGGAAGGAGTGAATTTGAAAACCCACCCCAGCCCTCCCCAAGGGAGGGTGTTTGGATAGCTTATCAGGCGATAATGCCGGTGGTGATATGTATCTGTTCTTTTTGCTCCTTGCCTGTATTCTTTATTGACTTTTGATAAAATGAAATATCAAGACGTGCTTTTTGCACCTGACAATGGTAATCAAGCCTCTTTCCTTCGGAAGGGTGGGGGTGGGTATCTGTCTCTGCTTGAACTTAACTCCCTTGTCCGCCAGGCAGTTGATTTGACACTGCCTGACGAGTATTGGGTGGAGGCAGAGCTGTCGGAAGTGCGCGAGCGCGGCGGCCATTGCTATATGGAGCTTGTCCAGAAAGCCGCCGACGGGGTTACGCCTGTGGCGCGTGCGTCTGCAAAGTGCTGGCGCAGCGCATGGATGTTGGTGCGCCCACACTTCGAGCGCGTTACCGGCGAGACTCTCCGTCAGGGGCTGAAGGTGCTGCTGAAGGTGCGTGCGCAGTTCCATGAGAACTACGGTTTTTCATGGATTGTGTCAGATATCGACCCCACGTTCACCCTCGGCGACATGGCTCGCAAGCGTCAGGAGGTTATACGCAAGCTGAAGGAGGAAGGAGTGTTCGACCTTAACAAGCAGCTCGCCCTTTCGCCGTTCGCCCAGAATATAGCCGTAATATCCAGCGAGACGGCAGCCGGTTACGGCGACTTCTGCAACCAGCTTGACACCAACCAGTTCGGTTTCGGGTTCAGCGTGACGCTTTTTCCTGCCATAATGCAGGGCGAACGCACCGCGCAGAGCATTATCTCCGCCTTGGATTGTGTGAACGCCGACGCTGAAAAATATGACTGCGTGGTTATAATAAGAGGTGGAGGTGCAACGAGCGACCTATCCGCTTTCGACTCGTTTGAACTTGCCGAGAACGTTGCAAACTTCCCTCTGCCTGTCGTTACGGGCATCGGCCACGAGCGTGACGAGTCGGTTGTGGACATGGTTGCGCACACTCGCGCGAAGACTCCGACCGCCGCCGCCGCGCTGCTTATTGACAACCTGAAGCGTACTTCTGAGCGTATCGACCATGCACGCATGGCCGTAGCCACAGCCGTAAGCCGCCGAATGGACTTTGAGCGGTTGCGCCTTGCACGTTCGGCTGAGCGCATCCCGGTGCTGTTCTCTCTCGTGAGGACGCGCCATGAGGCACGGATAGACGCCTTGTCGGCCAAGCTGCGTGCTGCCGTCGATGCCGGTCTGGGGTCCGCCTTGCACCGCATTGAGCGTTTGGCGGCCGGAATACAGCCGTTGGCGGAACGGCGCATCACCGCCGAGAAGCACCGCCTTGAACTGCTTGAACAGCGCACCGCCGCGCTTGACCCTGCACGCCTGCTCAGGCGCGGCTACTCGATAACGTTGCACAACGGCAGCGCCGTGCGCTCGTCGGCGGCATTGAGAGACGGCGACGTCATCGAGACCTTGTTTGGAAAAGGGCGGATAAAGTCTACTGTAACAAAGAAAGTCAAATGAGCTTGTCACGCCATTCCATAAAATTCCATATCTCACAGTTCTCACGAAGAAATAAGAAAAACTATCGCAACAATGAAAGAAACCACTTACGAGGAAGCTCTCAAGCAGCTTGAAACCATCGTGGCCAAGATGGAAAACGACGAACTCGACATTGACAGCCTGTCGCAACAGCTTAAGACAGCCCAACGCCTAATCAAGCTTTGCAAGGACAAACTTGCTAAGGCCGACGGGGAAATAAAGAAAATCCTTGGCGATTCTTAATTCGTAATCCGTGACGTAAATCCATGATTGCTTGCCGGTGGGTGCTGGTATTATAAGATTTATCCTTCCAATTCTTGCCGTACGCTACTCTTTACGGCAAAATTATTTGATAAATAATTGTTTGTTACTAAGATAATTGTTACTTTTGCAACAATAAACTCATCAATTAAAGCTATATTATGAAAAATATGGATTGGGCAAACTTGTCTTTTGGCTATCGGCCGACAGACTATAACGTCCGTTGTTATTACCGCGACGGAAAGTGGGGAGAAATCGAGGTGTGCTCAGACGAGTACATCAAGATGCACATGGCGGCCACATGCCTGCATTACGGTCAGGAAGCTTTTGAGGGGCTGAAGGCCTACCGCTGTCCTGACGGCAAGGTGCGTGTGTTCCGCATGGACGAGAACGCCGCGCGTCTGCAAAGCACTTGCCGCGGCATACTTATGCCTGAAGTGTCTACTGAACTGTTTGAGGAAATGGTGACCAAGGTTGTCCGCCTCAACCAGGATTATATCCCGACTTATGAGAGCGGTGCCACTCTTTATATACGTCCGCTGTTGGTTGGAATGTCGGCGCAGGTAGGTGTGCATCCTGCTTCTGAATACCTGTTCATGATATTCGTGACACCGGTAGGTCCGTATTTCAAGGGAGGATTTGCCACAAATCCATACGTCATCATACGTGAGTACGACCGTTCCGCTCCGCTTGGCACAGGCGTATATAAGGTCGGTGGCAACTACGCCGCTTCTCTGCGTGCCAACAAGCTGGCTCATGACCTCGGCTATGCCTGCGAGTTCTATCTCGACGCCAAGGAAAAGAAGTATATGGACGAGTGCGGTGCGGCCAACTTCTTCGGCATCAAGGACAATACGTATGTCACACCGAAGTCGACGAGCATACTGCCGAGCATCACCAACAAGAGCCTTATGCAGCTTGCAGAGGACATGGGCATGAAAGTTGAGCGCAGGCAAATTCCTGAAGAAGAGCTTTCAACGTTCGAAGAGGCCGGAGCATGCGGTACTGCCGCTGTGATAAGTCCTATCTCCAAGATTGACGATTTGGAGAACCACAAGAGCTATGTCATCAGCAAGGACGGTAAGCCAGGCCCTATAAGCACCATGCTTTACAACAAGCTGCGCAACATTCAGTACGGCATAGAGCCTGATGTACATGGATGGACGAAAGTAGTGATTGAATAAATTAAGAATTAAAATGAAAAGTGAAAAATCCAATGGCCGGTATTGGATGTAGGACAGATGGATTTTTCACTTTTCATTTCTCATTTTTCATTTGATAAAATGTCTAAAGGCAAATTGGCCAAGTTCGCCGATATGGAGCGTTACTCCAATGTATTCCAGTATCCGTATTCGGTTGTAGACAATGTTCCTTTTGATATGAAAGGGCGTTGGCGTGAGATGTATTTCCATAATGACAATCCCATTGTGCTTGAACTTGGCTGCGGCCGGGGAGAGTATGCCGTCGGGCTGGCGCGCATGTTCCCGGAAGTGAACTTCATAGGTGTGGACATAAAGGGTGCGCGCATGTGGACAGGGGCAACCCAGGCGCTTGCCGAGGGGCTGTCAAACGTGGCGTTCCTGCGCACCAACATAGAGATTATCGACCGCTTTTTCGCTCCCGGCGAGGTGCAGGAAATATGGCTGACGTTCAGCGACCCGCAGATGAAGAATGTGCGCAAGCGCCTTACCAGCACGTACTTCATGGAGCGTTACCGCCGCTTCCTTGTTGACGGTGGTATTGTACACCTTAAGACTGACAGCAATTTCCTTTTCACATATACAAAATACATGGTGGAGCATAACGCCCTGCCGGTGCTCTTTTCAACGGAAGACCTTTACCATGCGGCTGATGTTGACGACGAGACGCGACGCATCCTTTCCATACGGACTTATTATGAGAGCCAGTGGATAGAGCGTGGGATGAACATACGCTACATGAAGTTCCGCTTGCCACATGCCGTGGCCTTGACGGAGTCGGGTGTGGAAATTCCTGTTGACGACTACCGTAGTTACAAGCGTGCCGGACGGAGCGGAGTGGAGACACGGCAGTGAAAAGGTAAAGAGCGGAAGGCTGTAAACCAGATAATCTTGACGGAGCAATAACTTTTCCGTACTTTTGCATTTTTTTGTTTTCCAATATGATACATATCGCGTTGCGATATGTAGTCTTTTGCGTTGTGGTTTGCCGCAAACGGGAGCCTGAAAGGTGATGTTTTGTCTTTCAATTACCATTCTGTGGTGCAACATGTTGAGGTAGAATATGTTACGTCATGAAAGGTCTGATTGTCGATGCGGTGGAATACCGCGCCTGCATCTTTCATCGCAGATATAGCCGGATGGCTGAATTTTGCGTCGGAAAATGAAAGACGAAAGGCATTTTATGGAAATAAAACGCTTACAGTAACGGGATTATTTTATAATTTTGCACGGCAAACTAAAACAGAAGCATTATGACGCTATATCCGAAACTGATAATGGACGCCTTGGCTACGGTTACGTATCCGGGCACAAAGAAGAATCTTGTGGAGAGCGAGATGGTGGCCGACAACTTGAGGATTGACGGTATGAAAGTGTCGTTCTCGCTCATTTTCCCACGCGATACCGACCCGTTCATGAAGTCTACGCTCAAGGCTGCGGAGGCTGCCATACACTATCATGTAAGCAAAGACGTGGAAGTGACAATCTCGGTAGAGACGAAATCCAAGCCTCGTCCGGAGCCGGGCAAGATGCTTCCGGGTGTGAAGAACGTCGTGGCCGTAAGTTCAGGCAAGGGCGGAGTGGGCAAGAGCACCGTAGCGGCTAACCTTGCCATCGCACTGGCGCGGCTTGGCTATAAGGTAGGTCTGCTCGATACGGACATCTTCGGTCCGTCAATGCCAAAGATGTTCGATGTTGAGGATGCGCGCCCATACGCCGTGCACAAGGATGGGCGCGACCTTATTGAGCCTGTAGAGAAATACGGCGTGAAGCTGTTGAGCATAGGATTTTTCGTAAATCCTGACACGGCGACGCTCTGGCGCGGCGGAATGGCATCGAACGCGCTGAAGCAGCTTATCGGCGACGCCGACTGGGGCGAACTTGACTATTTCATACTTGACACTCCTCCGGGAACAAGCGACATTCACCTTACATTGCTTCAGACGTTGGCGATAACCGGTGCGGTAATAGTCAGCACGCCGCAGAAGGTGGCTCTTGCCGACGCGCGCAAGGGCATCGACATGTACAGGAACGACAAGGTGAATGTGCCGATACTCGGACTTGTGGAAAACATGGCATGGTTTACTCCGGCAGAACTGCCCGAAAACAAGTATTACATATTCGGCAAGGAAGGATGCAAGGAATTGGCGAAGGAAATGAACGTGCCGCTGCTTGCACAAATCCCCGTGGTGCAGAGCATCTGTGAGAGCGGCGATGACGGCAAGCCTTCGGCGTTGAACGCAAGTACAATGACCGGCCAGGCTTTCATCAACCTTGCACAGGCCGTCGTTACAACGGTAAACCGCCGCAACAAGGAACAAGGGCCGACAAAAGTTGTGGAAGTGAAAAATAATTAATAATTAAGAGTCAAGAATTAAGAAATATGCCTTTGATGACGGTGTATTTCTTAATTCTTGACTCTTAATTTTTTAACTCTTAGCTCTTAATTATTAATTCCTTTTGTCCATTTTCCTCCATACGTATGCGATGTATGCGAGGACAAATGGAACGAGCAGCGATACGTAGAACATTACGGAAAGGGTAAATTCGCTGCTGCAACTGTTGTATATTGTCAGGCTGCTTTGCAAGTCGGCGGTGGAAGGGTAGTAAGCCGTATTGTTCCATCCTGCGCATAGCAGGAGGCTTAGTACTGCAAGCACGGCTCCGATGCCTGCCGGCCATATACCGCGAATGTACGTGTTGCTTAAAATCGTCTTCATGCAGCCGAAAAGGAACAGTGCTACCCCCACAAGCAGGATTATGGCGAGCGGCCACATGTCGCAGAAGTTGTTGAAATACTTGTCAGGCTCGATGTATATTTCACCGGTTGTCATGTCTACGGCATATCCGTCTTTCAGCAGGATGTACACAACTGAGACGATGAAGAACACGAGGAACGGCACAAAGTTGCCGACGAGGCGCACCGTGGCGCGCGACCTCACATTTTCGTTGTCAACATTGTTTATGATGTAAAGGATGCCGAGAATGCGCGCAAGGAAGAATACAGCGAGGCCGAATATCCAGTTCCAGCCGTTGAGCAGGGCGTCAAGTCCGTGGCTGGCATTTGTCCAACGGCTTATTATGGGATTACCCTCGCCAAGTATGCTGGCTTTTTCAACGATGAAGTTTGCCCCGTTGAAGAACGTTGCCACGGCGATGCCGAGCAACAGAGGCCCTGCAATGCCGTTTATGATAAGGAACCATTGGAATGTGCGTGTGCCGAGCAGGTTGCCCAACTTATGCTGGAACTCGTAGCTTACGGCCTGCAGTACAAACGTGACGAGGATGAGCATCCACACCCAATATGCGCCTCCGAAACTTGTGCTGTAAAACAGCGGGAACGAAGCGAAGAATGCTCCGCCAAACGTCACGAGCGTAGTGAACGTGAGTTCCCATTTGCGTCCTGTAGAGCTTGTTATCAGACGGCGTTCGCCATCGTCTGCACTTAGTGAAAACATTACTGAATTAGCCCCTTGTACGAACATCATGAAAACCAATAACGCTCCGAGTAGGGAAACGACAAACCACCAATAGTGCTGTAAGAAATCGTATGACATAATATCATTTTTTTATTAGTAATGGGAGAACATGGGAAGAGCAAATGAATTATTCACTCTTGATTCATCACTCTTCACTTTTTACTTTTGTGTCCTCATATTCGGGTCCTTTCCTTATTGCCTTGCACATTATGCTTATTTCAACGATAAGAAGGAGTGTGAACAAGGCGAGGAACACGAAGAATGTAAGCATGACGGAGCTTGAGCTGATGTCGGATACGGCGGCCCATGTTGGCAACATGTCCTGTATCGTCCATGGCTGGCGTCCGAACTCGGCGACAATCCATCCCGCTTCGCTGGCTATATATCCGAGCGGCAGCAGGGCCATGCCCGTTATGTGCAGCCAGCGCATCTTGGTTATGTCTTTTTTGTAAGACAGGAATGCGGACAGGGCAAAGAACAGCAGGAACAATACGCCCAGGCCGACCATGACGCGGAAAGCCCAGAAGCATACGGGGATGTATGGCACGGTTTGCTCGGCGTTGTCAATGTATCCGTAGCCGAAGTATTTGATGTTCTCATCGAGTGTCTTGCGGTGGTTGTCGGCAGCTGCGGTGTCTCCGCTTTTCTTGGCTTCGCGGTAACCGGACAATGCCGTTATTGCCTTGCGGCCGCGTTCCATCTTTTCGGCGAGCGGTACGGCCGTGGTTCCGTCGGGCTGGGTGTATCCGCCGCGTATGATGTCGTTTACTCCAGGCACGTAGCCGTTGAAGTCGCGTGTGGCGAGCATCGACAGCATTTTGGGTATTTCTATTTTTAAAGGAGGTTCTTCGGATGAAGCGTAATCAGGCTGTTCAAACGGATTTACCCACGCCGCGATTGTAAGCCCCTCGCCGTGCCCGCCGTCATAGAGGGCTTCCATGGCTGCAAGCTTCATCGGCTGCGACTTCGCCACCATGTACGCCGAGTTGTCGCCACTGTACATGGCGAGCAATGACGATACGAGTCCTATGATTGATGCGATTTTAATGCTTTGCACTGCAAGGCGGCGGTCTTTTTCAACGGTCATGCTGTTTTTCCGCTTGCGGAACAGGAGGTAGCAGCTGACTGCAACCGTGAAGATTGCTCCGATAATCCATGCGGATATCACGGTATGGAAAAACTTGTCGATGGCGAACGGCGACAATGCCACTTCAGCGAACGACGTCATCTCGTTGCGCATGGTGTCAGGGTTGAATGCCTGTCCTACGGGATATTGCATCCAGGCGTTTGCAACGAGAATCCACCATGCCGATATTGTTGCGCCAAGGCCGGTGAGCCATGTCGACGCAAGGTGGAAGCCACGTGACACTTTCTCCCATCCGAAAAACATTACGCCGACAAACGTTGCTTCAAGGAAGAAGGCTACTATGCCTTCAATTGCAAGCGGTGCGCCGAATATGTCGCCTACCAGCCATGAGTAGTTGCTCCAGTTTGTGCCGAACTCGAATTCGAGGATGATGCCTGTAGCTACGCCCATGGCAAAGTTTATTCCGAACAGTTTTTGCCAGAACCGTGAGGCGTCTTTCCAGAAAGTTTTGCCCGTGCGGTAATAGCATGTTTCCATTATGCCCATGATAAGTGCAAGCCCCAGCGTAAGCGGAACGAAGAGCCAATGGTAGATGGCTGTGAGTGCGAATTGCGCCCTCGACCAGTCGACCGTGCCTGCACTTATGCTTAAAAACAAGTTGTCCATAATTTATTGATTTTTTCTGTTGTTAAATGGTTGTGTGGAATGACCAGATGAAAGCAAGGTGTGTGGTGTGACGTTGTTTTGCTTTTGTTCTTCACTTTTCCGCAGCTCTTCCGGTTATTTGTTTCGATACGTATTCGGCTTCGTTGCCGTCGGCACGTTCATAAAGAATGTCAGGCATGAAAAACAGTTTCAGCACAACGAAGATTATAACAAGCTTGACTATCACGACAATCCATAAAGTCTTGCCGAGTCTCATGCTCTTGAAGCCGTCATGATAGAAGCTGATTATTCGTTTAATCATAGTCCGTGCCGCTGTGCTTTGCCGTTAAAGGTTTAAGGTTTTGCAAAAGTTTAAATAATTATTGTTTGCAAAGATAAAAAAATCATTTTAATGTTGTTCAAAATTTCGGTAAAATTACTAATTTTACGAATTTAAGTATTATAGTTTGAAAATTTTTGCGGTGTTTGGCGGAAATAGGCTAATTTTGCATGACTGTATTTCTAATTATGTATATATAAATTCAAAGACAGATATGAAGAATAAAGTAATCATCCCTTCCGTTATAGTGGGTTTGTTGCTTGTTGCAGGCATAGTGTATCTTGCCATAAGCCTGAACAACCAGAAGCAGGCAAACAAGGAAATGCAAGAATTGGCCGAGTTGGATAAAAAGGAAATGGAAAACGAATATCAGATGTTCGCCGACCAGTATAGTGAGCTTAAGACACAGATAAACAACGACTCGATAATAGAACAACTTACTCAAGAGCAGTTGAAAACGGAAAAACTGCTTGAGGAGCTGAGAAATGTCAAGGCTTCTGACGCGAGGGAAATAGCACGACTGAAAAAGGAATTGGCCACGTGCCGCGCCGTGATACGCAGCTATGTGCTGGAGATAGATTCGCTTAACCGTCTGAACCAGAACCTCACGGAGGAAAATACCCGGATGAAGGGACAGTATGCAGAGGCGACGAGGCAAATAGAAGGACTTAATGCCGACAAACAGACATTGTCGGAAAAGGTAGCGATTGCCGCACAGCTTGATGCTACGGGCATAACAATGACCTTGAAGAACAAGCGTGGCAAGGCGACCAAGAGAATTAAACGTTGCAAGACAATACAGGTAAGCTTCAACATTGCAAAGAATGTGACGGCCGCCAGTGGGAATAAAACGGTGTATGTGCGTATCACAACGCCAGCCGGGACAGTTCTTTCTGGTGGAGGCTCTTTCCCTTATGAGAACCGCAGCCTTCCATATTCAATGAAAAAAACTATTGAATACACGGGAAATGAAACGCCTGTGACAGTATATTGGAATGTCAACGAGTTCTTGGGTGAAGGCACTTATAATGTAAGTGTGTTTGCCGACGGCAACATGATAGGTTCGAGAAATTTCTCGGTTGACTGAAAAATGTCCGGTAATAGGGCGTTTTATGACTGAATGGCAGTCTTTGGTTTTCCTCATGCTAAAAGTAATATGAAAAGTATAACGATATTGCTGTTGTTGGCACCTCTTGCCTTGCCAGTGGGGGCGCAACGCGTGTTGTCGCTCGACAGTTGCCGGGCTATGGCGTTGAACAACAATAAGCAGCTCGGAATAGCCAAACTGAAGCAGGACATGGCGCGTGATGCTCGCAAGGCCGCGCGTACAAAATATCTGCCACATGTCGATGTGCTTGGCGGCTATGAGTTTACGAGCAGGGAAATATCCATTTTGAGTGACGGGCAGAAAGGTGCGATAGGACAGATAGGCACGGCAGCTGCCGGGCAGATTGGCAATACAATGACGTCTGTCATTTCTGAAATGGCCGGCCAAGGCATAATAACGCAGGAAACCGCCACGGCTCTTGGCAATATCGCAGGAAAACTTGCACCGGGGATAGAACAGACTGGCAATGCCATAGGTAAGACAATCACTGACGCATTTAAGACAGACACACGTAACATGTTTGCCGTTTCCGTGATGCTGACACAACCTATATATATGGGTGGAAGTATCGTAGCGGCGAATAAGATAGCCGACATAAGCGAGCAACTTGCCGCGAACGATATTCAAAACAGCCGGCAGAACATCGTTTATGATGTGGATAACGCCTATTGGACGGTAGTTTCATTGAAACATAAACAGAGGCTCGCCACAAGTTATCTTGAGCTTGTCAAGAAACTTAGTAGCGATGTGAAAAAGATGATTAAGGAGGGTGTCGCTACAAGGGCTGACGGCTTGAAAGTGGATGTCAAGGTCAACGAGGCGGAAATGCAGCTCACCCAAGTAGACAATGGCCTGTCACTTGCCAAGATGCTGTTATGTCAGTTGTGCGGTTTGCCTATTGACGGTAAAATCACACTTGTTGATGAAGACAAGGACGAAGTTTCATCAACAGAAAGCGCGCCGGTAGCTGATGTGGCGTTCGCGATAGATAACCGCCCGGAACTGAAAATGCTTGAGAATACGGTTGACATAAGTCGGCAGACAACAAAACTTATACGTGCCGCATATTTGCCGCAAGTAGCGTTGACAGGTGGTTATCTTGCCACAAATCCCTCGCTTTACAACGGTTTTCAGCGTAAATTTTCAGGAGTTTGGAATATCGGTGTGATAGTAAGGGTCCCGGTATGGAATTGGTTTGAAGGCACTTATAAGGTGCGTGCTGGTAAGACTGCTACGAGCATAGCCATGCTTGAACTTGACGAAGCGCGTGAGAAGGTCGAACTGCAAGTCAATCAAAGCTCATTCAAGGTTGACGAGGCAAATAAGAAGTTGTCCATGGCAAAGAAAAATACGGAGCAAGCAGATGAAAACCTGCGTTGTGCCAATATCGGTTTTAAGGAAGGAGTGATGGATGTAACTGATGTCATGGCGGCGCAGACCGCATGGTTGCAGGCGCGTTCACAGAAGATAGATGCCGATATAGATGTAAAACTTACGCAGACAAATTTGAAAAAGGTTCTTGGAGAAACAATATATTGAAAGTTAAGAATAAAGAGTTAAATAAGAAAGAGCTGATTTGACTGAAGGCTGCTCGTTTGCTTCCATAACATTCCAATTCTTTCAAAACTCACGGTTCTCCCGGTAAAAATAACGAAAAAGATGGAAAAGAAAACACAACATAACAACATATTGCTTGCCACACTGTGTTTTGCGGCGGTTGTAATAATCGTCGGTGTCATAGGTTTTTTGACATTCGGCCGCACGCCTGATACAATACAGGGTGAAGTTGAAGTTTCTGAATACAGGGTGTCAAGCAAGGTTCCCGGACGTATCCTTGAACTGCGGGTGCAGGAAGGCGACTATGTCAAGGTGGGTGATACGCTCGCAATCCTTGACGCTCCCGACATAGCAGCCAAGAAAACACAGGCCGTCAGCGCTGAAGATGCGGCGGCGGCATTGAGTGCAATGGCTGATAAAGGCGCACGCCGCGAACAGGTGCAAGGCGCATTTGAGGTTTGGCAGCAGGCAAAGGCCGGCATGGATATAGCAGAAAAGTCATACGGACGTGTGCAACGTCTGTTCGACGAGGGTGTGATGAGCGCACAGAAGCGTGACGAAGCTTATGCGAACTACATGGCAATGAAGGCCCAGGCACAGGCGGCCAAGAGCCAGTATGACATGGCTGTGGCCGGTGCAAGGCGTGAGGAGCGCGAAGCCGCTGCTGCGCAGAAGCGCAGGGCGCAAGGTGCAGTGCAGGAAGTTGATTCTTACATGAAAGAAACCGTGCAGGTAGCCCAGATGGAGGGCGAGGTCAGCGATGTCTATCCAAAGCTCGGCGAACTTGTAGGTGCAGGCTCTCCGATAATGAGCATTTCCATAATGAATGACCAGTGGGGTACGTTTAACGTGCGCGAAGACCAGTTGAAGGGGCTTAAGATAGGCGATACGTTCACCGCTTATTGTCCGGCATTCAATAAGGACATCCGCATGAAGGTTTATTACATAAAGGATGAGGGCAGCTATGCCGTATGGAAAGCAACCAAGAGCAACGGACAGTATGACTTGAAGACGTTTGAGGTTAAGGCTCGTCCTGTGGATAAAATTGACGGGTTGCGTCCCGGCATGTCGCTTGTTATAAAAGATAGGTAAGCTCAGGCTGCGATAAAGCAATTGTTTATAGGATGTGCGGTGACTTTTTGAAAAGGGTTTATGGCGTGGCGCGCCGCGAATGTGGGATAATGCGCAAGAACCTGATGTACTTGTTCTGCATGGTGGTGTTCCCGGTGATTGTTACCATATTCTTTACGTCACTTATGTCAGAAGGCCAGCCCACGGATATGCCTGTTGGAGTGGTTGACCATGACAATACCGCTACAACGCGTTCGCTTGTCAGGAGGCTCGACGCTTTCCAGTCGACAAAGGTTGTCGCCGATTATGCCAGCGTTGCCGAGGCGCGCCGTGCCATACAGCGTAATGAAATCTATGCGTTCCTCTATATTCCAAGGGGCACAACGTCAGAGCTGTTTGCCATGCGGCAGCCTAAAATCTCTTTCTATTACAGTTCAGCGTCTTATACGGCCGGGGCACTGCTTTTCCGTGACCTGAAGACTATTTCCACGCTCGGTTCGGCCAGTGTCGGCGCCACGCTGTTAAGTGCCAAGGGACTGTCTGAAGAACAGGTGATGAGCGTGTTACAGCCAGTGGTGGTGGATTTGCACACTGTCAACAATCCGATGATAAACTACAGTGTTTATCTTAATACCATGCTTGTTCCCGGCTGTCTGATGCTGTTCATTTTCCTTGTTACGGCTTATTCTTTGGGCACTGAGTTGAAGTTCAATTCGGCGAAGGAGTGGATTTCCGCTTCGGGAGACAACATAGCCGTTGCCCTTTTGGGCAAGATGTTGCCGCAGACGCTTACATGGCTTGCCATTTTCTATGGCTATATGTTTTATGTCTTCGGCGTTCTGCATTTCCCACATCCCGGCGGCACGGGTTATATCATTCTGTTGGGGCTGCTTGCGGTGCTTTCGTCGCAGGGGTTCGGCATATTTGTTTTCGGCCTTGTCCCGTCGTTGCGTATGTCCATGAGTATATGCTGCCTGTGGGCTGTATTGAGCTATTCGCTGTCGGGTACGGCGTTCCCGTTGTCGGCTATGGACGCCGAAATCAAGGCTATAGCACAGCTTTTCCCGTTAAGGCATTATTATATGGTTTACCAGCTCAATATCTTCAACGGCTATCCTGTCGGTTATTCGTGGCCTTACATCGGTGCGCTGCTGCTTTTCGCGGCTTTGCCTTTGCTTGTGGCCGGCCGGATAAAGAAGAATGTGCTGGCATATCAGTATCTGCCATGAGCAGGCTTGTATGGGCAGGCTTGCCGGCATTGCCCTGATTTTGAATATAATATAGGTTGCAGATGAGATTGTTATCACGAATAAAACAAGGTTTCGGCGACTTGTGCCATATATGGGCTGACGAGATGCGCACCGTTGTTAAGGACGAGGGTGTGCTGATATTCTTTGTCCTTGTGCCGTTGTTTTATCCGTTGCTTTATTCCTGGATTTACACCAACGAGGTTGTGCGTGAGGTTCCGGTTGCCGTCGTCGATATGTCCCACAGCGCCATGAGCCGTGAGTTTATCCGCCAGTTTGACGCTTCTCCCGATGTCCGTGTAGTCAAATATTGTACAGACCTTGACGAGGCCAAGGATGCGGTAGGCCGTCAGGAAGCTTTCGGTGTGGTGTATTTCCCCATTGATTTCCAGACCCGTGTGTTGCGCATGGAGCAGAGCCGCGTCAGTGTGTTCTGCGACATGAGTTTCATGCTGTACTACAAGGCCATATTCCAGACGGCTACGGCTGTTGCCGGAAACCTCAATTCTGATATTCTCATTGAGCGTTCGGGCAATTGGACCGAACGTGAGGACGAAATCACCGCCAAGCCGCTTGATTTCGATGAAGTGCAGATATTCAACGCAACGGGCGGTTATGGCAACTTCATCATTCCGGGCGTGCTTATGCTAATAATACAGCAGACGCTGCTGTTGGGAGTGGGACTTTCTGTCGGCACGGCCCGCGAACGCAGCAAGACAGGTTCTTTTCTTCCAGACGACCCCTATTATGACGGAGTGTTCCGCACTGTGCTTGGCCGTGCCTTGGCGTATTTCATGGTGTATGCAGTGGTTGCGGCTTACGTCACGCTTGTTGTGCCCCGGATGTTCGGTTTCACATCGCTTTTGCGTCCCGGCGATACGTTCTGGTTCATGTTGCCATACGTTTTGTCGTGTGTGTTCTTTGCGATGATACTTTCCGGCATAATACGTTATCGTGAGAACGTCATCCTTATAGTCGTGTTCACGTCTGTGCCGTTGCTGTTCATTTCCGGGGTGTCGTGGCCGCAAAGTGCCATTCCGCCTTTCTGGCAGTGGATTTCCTGGCTTGTTCCTTCGACGTTCGGCATACGCGGATTCGTGAGGATGAACACAATGGGTGCTCTGCTGGGCGACGTTAGGGTAGAGTATGTGGCGCTTTGGGCGCAGGCAATAGTCTATTTCTTCATCACTTGCCTGCTTTACAGGTGGCAGGTGATTAAAAAGGTGAAAAGGTGATTGAAAAGGTGATTGAAAAGGTGAGAAGGTGAGAAAGTGAGAAGGTGAGAAAGGAAATCTTTTCTACAACGCATACAGACGTTCACTTTCTCACTTTCTCACCTTTTCACTTTCTCACCTTTTCACCTTTTTACCTTTTCTTTCCATCTGTAAGTTTCAGTATGTCTTTTTCTTGTGCATAAGGCAACATCCTGCATAGATGCCGCACCATCATGTCGTGCGATTCCTGTGGCGTACATCCGGCGTCAAGCCGTCCGTACAGGTTCTCGGGCGTGGTGTATCGCGCCACGCCCCATCCGTATGGCCGTCCGTGGCGGTCAGTGTTGTACTCGAAGTCGGATATTACCACGCGCACTGACATCATCAGGCGTGTCAGTACAGGCTCCAATGACAGCTTTACGGCTTCGGGCATATCGTCCACAAGGTCGTCCGCCGTGCGTCTCTTTCCGCGTGCAAAGCCGAGCATGCGGCGCAGTTCCTTCACCGTTGCGCTGCCTTCCGATATTATTGTTTGCAGCACAACGTCGTCAAGTGCCGCTGTGTCGTCGTCCTTTGCGTAGCTCAGTGTGCGCCTGTAATTAATAAGGTGGGGCAGCCATTCAAGGCTTACGTAGCCCGCTTTCTTGGCGAACAGCTTGCCGTAGGCGCAGTGTCCTTCGCGTATTACCGGACCTTTCCATTCCCACGGCCCGTCGTCTTCGTCTGAAAACCACAGTTCTCCGGCCGTCATTTCCTCTATTGAGAAGCCGGGTATGCCGCAGTGGAAGAACGGAAGAAAGCCCCGTTCGAGCACCGCGCGCTCCATGTCGATTGCCGAGTGTATCATAATTGGTACCCACCCCAGCCCTTCCGAAGGGAGGGAGTGTGGTATGATTGTCTTATGTTTTTCAATGCGTTGCGAAGTTTCTGCTTCGCTGTTTTTATTGAACAGGCATACCAAGCTCCCTCCCTACGGGAGGGTTGGGGAGGGGCTTTTATTTAAGTTCCATTCCGTCCTTGAAGGCGTTGCCCACCTTTCCGCCTACAACAAGATAGTCGTTGTGCACCGGGTCGAACACAATCGGACGCAGCTTGGCCGGGTCAATTTTGCCCTTTTCGTCCAATATGCGCTCGTCGGCCGATACGTTCACGATGCGGCCTACGAGGTGGCACGTGTCCGCGTCGTATGACACGAGTTCGCACTCCACCGTCATGGGCAGCTCCTCGATTACCGGCGCGTTGACAAATTCCGACTTAACGGTGTGCCATCCGGCGTGTGCGAGCTTGTCGCCGACCTTGTTTCCTGAAACTATGCCCACGTAGTCGCATGCCGTAAGCTGTTCTTCCGTGCCCATGCTTACGGTGAACGCCTTTGTTTCAAGCAGGTTCTTCACCGTCTTGTGGCCTGCGCTCAGGCACAGGTTTATGCGGTCGTCATAGTCTATTCCGCCCCATGCCGCGTTCATTGCGTCGGGGTTGCCTTCACCGTCGTAAGTTCCAACGATGAATACCGGCTGTGGATAAGTCCACGGTTTTGCTCCAAAATTCTTTCTCATGATATTTTTGTATAGTTAAAGTTCTGTTTCCAATGTGTGGCGTTGCACAGGTGTTGTTGTATAGCAAAGATAGGGATAAAGTTTTATCCTTGCAATTTTTTATGTATTTTTAATGGAATGCGGGTGTGAATATGTACGCTAAGCCGTATCGACGGATTTGTAGTCCGGCGTTCAAAAGTCCAGCGGATTGCAAATCCGCTGATATAGGAATGTTTTTCTTTTTGTTTTGGTGGAATTTCAAAAGACCGGTTCATCCGCAATTTTGTTGGATGAGAAAAGGAATATAAAATCGTACAAAATTAATGTCAAATGAGGCACTCGGTAATCGTCATTGCCT
>USHW01000043.1 GCA_900554545.1 uncultured Prevotella sp.
GGGTTGTTGCGTTTTTTCTCCAGCAGGACTATCGACTCTTCGGCTGCGTGCAGAGCCTCGGCGGCATGCTTTTCAGAACCGAAGTCAGTGTATTTGTCAACATCCCAGTATGGATTGTCGAACAATCCGAGGCGGTATTTCAGGCGCAGCACACGGGCAACGGCGTCGTCAATCCTGCTCATGGGCACTTCGCCTTCCTCCACAAGTTCCTTAAGGTAAGTGCAGAAGCTCACCTCGTATGGCACCATAGACATGTCTATGCCGGCGTTGATGGCTATTTTTATGGCCTCTTTCTTTGTCGCCGCGATGTGGTCGCGCGTGCAAAGGTTGTTTATGTCGGCCCAGTCGGTCACGATAAGTCCGTCCCAGTTAAGGTCTTCTTTCAGCCATTTGGTAAGCAGTTCGCGGTTGGCGTGGAACGGCATGCCGTTGTCAACGGCCGAGTTGACCATCACCGACAGCGCGCCTGCACGCACTGCGGCCAGGTAAGGGGCAAAATGCTTCTCGCGGAGGTCGCTCCGCGGTATGGCCGAGGGCGTGCGGTCTTTGCCTGATACGGGCACACCGTAACCCATGTAGTGCTTCACACAGGCGGCGACATTGTACCGTCCGACATGGTTGGGGTCGTCACCTTGGAAACCGCGCACGGCCTGTACGCCCATCTCCGCGTTCAGATAGCAGTCCTCTCCGTAGTTTTCCCACATGCGGGGCCACCTCGGGTCGCGCCCGAGGTCAACCACAGGAGCATACGTCCAAGGCACGCAACTCGCCCGGGTCTCGTAAGCCGACACTTCGGCTCCGCGCCTCACGAGGTCGCGGTTGAACGTTGCGCCCATGTTGACGCCCTGCGGAAAGAGTGTGCCGTCAAGCGTATAGGTGGTGCCGTGGATTTCATCCACGCCGTAAATGCAGGGTATTCCTATCTCGCTCAACGACTTTTCCTGTATGCGGCGTATCATTTTCGCCCACGTAAACCTGTCCTGCGCCACGCTCAAAGGCACGTTGAGCAGCGAGCCGACCTTGTATTTGCCTATCACGGTGTCGAGCATCTGCTCGCTAAGAGCAAAGCCGTTCTTGCTCTTCTCAAAGTCGGTAACCACGTCGATGGTGATTTCGCACATCTGCCCTACTTTCTCTTCAAGGGTCATCTTGCCGAGCCATTCCTGTATGCGAGCCTCTATTTCCGGGTCGGAAGGTATCGCCGCAGGTGTCTGCGCCACGCCTGTGAGGCCTGTTCCGGCGCACAACGCCGAAGCCAATGCAATGTTCTTAAATCCGTTCATATTTTCAATTGTGTAATTGCTTGATTTCCAATGGGTTGCGAAAGGCCGTCTTTTGCGCTGCAAAAGGTGGCCTTTTACATTGTAAAAGACGGCCTTTCGCAAGCCAATTGACGGCCTTTTGAAAAACAACCTTTATGTAAACACTCAAAAAACCATGGTCTCCATGTTTCCGCATGGCAGCCTGCGGCCATGCGGCAGTCAGTCGCCGAAGCGCTCGATTATCTCCATGCACATGCGTCCGTTGTGGTACGGGCACTTCCAGAAGCCGGCCTTGTCGTCGCAGCGGTTCACCGTGCCGTCGGGCATCAGGCTCCAGTGCCACTCGCCGTGCTCGCGGTCGACAAGGCAGTTCTTTATGAACTGCCAGCACTTGACAGCCGTGTCGAGAGCCGCCTCGTCGCCGAAATGCTGGTAAAGGTTGACGTGCCCCACCACGTTTTCGGCCTGAACCCACCAGTGGAGTTCCTTGTCAGTTGACGAGGTACAAGTGACAAGTTGACAAGGAGCTTCGCCTTGCCCTCCTGTCGGTTCGCCGTCCGTTCCTTGTCTGCTCGTCCGCTCGTCTGCTTGTCCACTCGTCTGCTCATAAATCAGGCTGCCGTCAGGGTTCAGTCCCTCGTCGGCGGCGCGTGCGATGTTCACTATTACAGGCTCAATCTCTTTGAGAAGGGCCTTGTCACCGAGCACCAACGCGGCCTCGTGGATTAGCCATGACGCCTCGATGTCGTGCCCGTAAGACACGATGTCACCACGGGTGTGCCAGTCGTCGTCGAAGAACAGGTCGAGATGTGATGTCTCACTGTTCATGATTTTGTCAGTGAACAGCCCAATCATGTTCCTCAACTGCCGCTCAAGCCGCGCGTCCTTCCACACGCGGTAGAGGTTGGCGTAAGGCTCGAGGATGTGCAGGTGGGTGTTCATCGTCTTGCTGGCGTTCTCGTCCTTGTCGCTGAGGCGCATGTCTCCGATTACGCTCCAGTCGCGCATGAACGCCTCAACGTAGCCGTTGCGCCCGCGGTCGAAGCTGTGCTCCTCTATCAGGCAGAACAGACGTATCGCATAGTCAAGCGCCTCGTCGTCGCCCGTCGCGCGGGCATATTCGCTAAGCCCGTATATGGCAAAGCCCTGGGCGTAGATTTGTTTCTTCGTGTCAAGCGGATTGCCGTCGGCGTCAAGCGACCAATATACGCCCCCGAAGTCGTTGTCATAGAACCTGTCTATAATGTAACGCTTGGCCCGTGTGGCCGTATCAAGATACTCCGGCCTGCGCAATATGCGGTAAGCCGCCGAGAAAGTCCACAGGATGCGCGCGTTGAGTATCGCCCCCTTGGGTGCGTCGGCGTGCAAAGTGTCGCCGCCGTCAATGCGCCCGTAGAAGCCGCCTCGCCCGCTGTCGGTCATCTTCTCCATCCAGAACGGCAGTATGTCGTCCGTAAGTTCCTGCCTCACTTCGTTGAGCAGGGTTGTCATTCTATTGTCCATCTGCTTGCTTGCGTTTAAGGTTCAACTGTTCTGTAATCTTCGTCACCTTCTCTTCTCCCAACGGATAGCACAGTATGAAGACAACCGACAGTACCGACGCGGCAGCCGGCAGCCAGCTGAGAAACATCTTGATGCCGTTTATCGTCTCCGCGCTCTGCACGGCGTTGGCGTGGAAGCCGAAGTAGGAAAGCAGCCATCCGGTGAGCGCCGTGCCGATGGCCCAGCCGAATTTCTGGCTCATTGACGATGCCGAGAATATCAGTCCGGTGGCGCGGTTGCCGGTGTTCAGCTCGGAATAGTCGGCACAGTCGGCGTACATCGACCACAACAGGGGGAATATGCTGCCGGCAAACATGCTGATGATGCACTGGAACACGAAGACAAGAACAATGTCGTCTTTGTCAAACCAGTAAAACACCACGCTCAACACAGCCGTCATCAGCATCGAAAGGGCAAACGTGCGCTTCTTTCCGAGCTTGTTGCTTACAGGGGCGGCGAGCACCACTCCCACGATGTTTGCCATCTGGCCGAGGGCCAGGAACAGGCCGCTCAACACGAAAGACACGCCGAAGAGCGACACCGTCTTAAAGTTTTCCTCGACAATGTAATACTTGAAGTAGTACACGGCGGCGCCGTCACGTATTGAATTGAACACCAACGCGCCCACTCCTGCAACGAAGAGAATCCACCAAGGACGGTTGTGCAGCAGGTCGCGGATGTCAGTCTTCAGCGACGTTTTCTTGTCGTTGATAGGCTTCACGCGCTCTCTCGTCCACGAGAAGCAGCCGAAGAACAGCACAACGCACAGCGCCGCAATGACCGTTGCTGCCAGGAACCATCCCGTCTGCTGGTCGTCCACGGCCTTGCTGTGGCCGCTGAAGGCATTAGCCGTCGGCATGAAGAGCAGCAATGCGATGAAACTGCCGATGTAGGCGAACATCATGCGGAACGTGGAAAGCGTGTTCCGCTCGCTCGGATTGGGACTCATCACACCCAGCAACGAGGCGTATGGCACGTTGATGCCCGAGTAAACCATCATCATCAGCGAATATGTGACGTAGGCGTAAACCAGCTTTCCCGTGTCGCCGAACGGCGGAGTGTAGAACGTAAGCGCGCCTATCAGGCCGAACGGGACGGCCAACACGAGGATGTAAGGCCGGAACTTGCCCCACCGGCTGTTGCTTCTGTCGGCGATAACTCCCACAATCGGGTCGAACACCGAGTCCCAAACACGGGTCACAAGGAACATCGTTCCCACCATGGCGGCAGGCAAACCGAACACGTCGGTGTAGAAAATCATCAGGTAAGCGCCAAACAATTTCCAGAACATCGACGACGCCATGTCGCCGAAACCGTAACCTATCTTTTCCCTTAACCTAATCATAAGTTTAATGAATAATGATTAATGAATAATGAACTATCATCCGTTTTGCGGATAAAGGCGCAGCCTGATTATTCATTTTTCATTATAAATTCTTCATCACAGTCATGTTTTTGTCAATCAAACGCTTGAGAGTCTCTACCGAAGCGGTGGTTGACAGGCCGTCTTCCGGCGTGTTCATGCAGTAGTCAACGAGCTTGTCGACGGTCGAAACAGCCACGTGCATGCGCGTGTCCGACGACGCATAGTAGATGTAAACGGTGCCGTCGTCGTCGGCAATCCAGCCGTTCGAGAAGAGCACATTCGACACATCGCCCACCCGTTCGATGCCTTCGGGAGCCATGAAGTGGCCTCCGGGACGCGCGATGACGCGCGTCGGGTCATCAAGTGCTGTCATATACATATATAATACATAGCGAAGCCCGGCTGCGCAGCCGCGTACTCCGTGGGCAAGGTGCAGCCATCCGCGCGGCGTCTTGATAGGAGCAGGGCCCTCGCCGTTCTTCACTTCCTTGATGGTATGGTAGCTGCGTGCGTCTATTATCTTCTCTTCGGATATTTCAACATTGGTCATGTCGTCAACCAAAGCCCATCCGATGCCGCCTCCGCTGCCGGTGTCGATGAAGCCGTCCTGCGGCCTTGTGTAGAGCGCATATTTCCCGTTGACGAACTCCGGGTGCAGAACCACGTTGCGCTGCTGGCTCTTCGTCTTGATGTCGGGCAGCCTGTACCATGTCTTCAGGTCTTTTGTGCGCGCCACGGCGGCTGTCGCCGTGGCGGCGGAAAGGTCGCCGGCAGGGGCTGTGTCGTCATGTCTTTCGGCGCAGAATATGCCGTATATCCATCCGTCCTCATGTTTGGTAAGGCGCATGTCGTATATGTTCGTGGCCGGGATGACGTCGTCGGGCATGGTTACGGGATAGTCCCAGAAGCGGAAGTTGTCAACTCCGTTGGGGCTTTCGGCCACCGCAAAGAACGACTTTCGGTCAGCTCCCTCCACGCGGACGACCAAGAGATACTTGCCGTCAAGCTTGATTGCGCCCGAGTTGAGCGTGGCGTTTATGCCTATACGCTCCATCAGGTACGGGTTTGAACGCTCGTCAAGGTCGTACCGCCAGAACACAGGTGAGTGCGCAGCGGTGAGTATCGGGTACTTGTATCGCGTGAATACGCCGTTTGACTGTGCAACCGGCTCGTTTTTCCTTGTAATCAGCGCCTCGTGCGTTGAAAACAAATCTTTCACTTTTTCATCAAAACTTTTCATCTGATATGTCGTTTTACTTTTTCATCTTTTTACCTTTTCACTTTTCCACCTTTCCCCATGTCGCCTGCAAACAGCGTGCGCCTGTCGTTGTAGAACGCTTTGAAGTCGGCCTCGGAGGCGTGTCCGGGGTATGGGGCGTAGAAGTGTCCGGACTTGTTGTGCGCGTTGCGCCACACGAGGACGTAGCTGATGGGGTATTTCCCTATGACGGGCATCAGCGTCTTTGTCCACCACACGGAGTCGGGTATGGACTCATAGCCGGTCTCTGTCACGGCCATTGCCTTGCCGTGAGCCTTGCTTACGTCGGTCATTATGCGCAGAAGGCGGTCAAGATTGTCGATGTACGCCTGGCGGTCTTCATGCTGGTAAGCGTCCACGCCGATAACGTCAACGATGCCGTCGCCCGGCCAGCGGCGCATGTATTCAGCCGAATCCTTCGGCTCTATGCCGGGCGAATAAGCCCAAAGCAGCTGGTCTGCGCCTTTCTCGCGCATCCTCTTGTATGTCATCTGCCAAAGGGCGTCATACTCTTCGTCGGTGCACAGCGCCTGTCCCCACCAGAACCAGCTGCCCGTATGCTCGTGCCACGGACGGAAGAGCACGGGCACCTTCACGCCGTCTTGCGTCTTTATGGAATTGAAGAAGTCGGCCACGCGGTCAAGCCAGACGATGAACTTGTCATGGTTCTTGCCTCCGGGAAGCACCGAGCGCACCACGGTCGAGTCGCTGACGTCCCACGCGTCCTTGCCGGTAAGCGGATTGTCGGCGTGCCAGCTGAACGACACCATGCCGCCCCTCATGTACTGCGCCACGCTCTCCTGCCTTATCCTGTCGAACGGCACACCGTCAAGGTTATTGTCATTGCCCAGCTCAAGGTGGCCGAGGTCGAACGACATCACGGCCGGCCAGTCGCCGCAGACGCTCTTGACGTCGCTCCGCTGCGCGTCGCCGTTCCATCCGATGCCGTACATCGGGTCGTCATGATGGCCGAACATGAACACGCCCTGCTCCGGCAGAGCCTTCAGCATGGCGAGCATCTGCTCAGCCTCGTGCGTGCGTGTGCGCGCTCCATTATCATCAGTGCCGCCGCAGACGCCCTGTCCGCTAACAGTTCCGGCAGCACATACAAGCGCCGCCGCAAGGCACAATCCCGGTAAAATAATAGTTTTCAGGTTCATTATAAATTGTTTGTCAGTAAATACTCACATTGTGTTCTCATTCGGATGCAAAGATACTTCCTTATCCTTTGACCCACAAATATAATTTTATCACAAGATAATACTTTACGACAAAACACGCCGGAAAGCCGCTTTTTGCAGACGTTTGAAGGCTTCCGGCACAGCGACTGACGACAGCCGTGTAACCCGTTGATAATCAATGGGGTTGCAAAAGGCCGTCTTTTAGCCTGCAAAAGGTGGCCTTTTAGAGGGTAAAAGACGGCCTTTTACCTTCCAATTTGCCGTGTTCTGAATTGAGAGTTGATAATGGGGAATGGATAATTATGATTTGTCTTGTTGACAGACGACCTCAAAAGGTAATCATAATTATCCATTCCCCATTATCAATTCTCAATTTGAAAGAAGGGAGGGAGCTTGATTACCATTGTCTGTTTAGCAACATTATATATTTCTATTAGCCACAATCGGGGAACTCGGTAATTGTCATGCCGCGCCCCGACGCGGCATCCGGAAAACACAATAACGCTTATGTCCGTGCGGATTTGCAATCCGCACGATGTATTATACGGGATTTGCAATCCCGTAACAAATGTATGCCATGCTGCTGAATACCGTTAACCGCGTGCCCGACTTTGCGGCGGATTGCAAATCCGCAACGATTGATTACCATGTGCGGATTGCCAATCCGCACAAACGCCGGTATAGTCCTACAACATAACAACTATACAAACGCGCCACCGGCTGCGGCCAAACATACCATTATCGGATAACAAAGTATTTGCCCACGACAGTATTTTGCAATAAATTTGCAACCGAAAACTTTGCAGAAAGCAAAACAATAACCTAAACAAATAAATAAGTATGAAAAGAAAAATGCTATTCACCGTCCTGTCGTTGCTATGCGCGATGCTCGTAAGAGGTGCGACAGTTGACGTAAAAATCAACCTGTGGAGCGGCACGCTGACCGTCACTGACGGCTGGCAAGGCAGCCAATCAATCACAGCCGACGGCCTTCAGCAGGCTGTCGAGGGCGATATCATCGCCGTAACAGTAAGCGAAATATCGCAGACTGCAAGCTATCCGCAGGTTTCCTTGCGTAAAACTGCCGGATGGGCACAGTTCGACCCGGCTGTAGGCGTTAACCTCGAAAAGGACGCCGCGCTGCCTTACGAGGCGCGCATGACCCTCACCGCCGACGTGGTTGACGAAATCAAGGCCAACGGTTTCGTGCTGACCGGCTGCGGATTTACCGCCACAAGCATCGACCTTATACATAAGCAGGAGCTTGGAGAGGGCGAGAAGGGCGACCCGGTTCACACCGTATGGACGGGCGACAAGGCCATAGACTGGAGCGGAAGCGTGCCTGACGGATGGCAGCAAATAGGCGCCGACGCCTTCGCCGACGCGCAGGCAGGCTGGAAACTGCGCTTCAACTATGCCGACCTGGCCATCGGGGCGCAGGGACACATATCCACCGGCAGCTGGGGAGACATGCCCGACGCCGCCGAATACGTGCAGCTTACGGCCTCATACTTCGAGTTTACCATAACCGACGCTATGCTTGCAGAGCTTAAATCGGGCGGATGCATCGTCACGGGCATAGGCTTCAGCCTCACCGGAGTTGACCTGATAGACCCCACACAGATACCCTCGATGACATGCACGGTGAACAACGCCGACATAAAATGCTGGGAGGCAGGCGAACAACCGCAGGTAACCGTCACCCTGCAAAGCCTTGAAGGCAACGACATGAACACCACCGTGACCCTTAAACTGCGCACCGACGCATACGAAGACTACTTCACCAAGACCGAAAACGTTACCGTACAGGCTGGCGGAACGGCAACAGTCACCATACCGCTGACGCTCGAACCGGGCTTCTACCACGCCGTGGTGGAGGCGAACTACGGCCTGCTGCGCGACTTCAACATAGGCTTCAACCCCACGGCAATAACCGCACAGCCCGACATGCAGCCCGACTTCAACGAGTTTTGGGCAAAAGCCAAGGCTGATTTGGCCGCCGTTCCCATCGACGCGAAAGTCACCTTGGACGAAGAAAAGTCTACAGGCGCACGCAACGTGTACTTTGTCGAGATGCAGTCGGTTGACAACGGCGACGGCAAACCCGTCACAATACGCGGCTACTACGCCGTTCCGAAGGCCGAAGGGACCTACCCCGTGGTGATAACACAGAACGGTTACGACAGCGGCGGAGCGTCGCAGATATACTGGCCCGACACCAACGGCAACCCTGAATGGATTGAGCTGAACATCAGCAACCGCGGACAGCTAATCAACAACCGCGACCCTTATAAGGAAGAGAACGCCTTTTACGGCGAGGATTACAAGGAGAACGAATGGTTTGCATACAACTTCGGCGACAAAGACACCTACTATTACCGCGGCGCTTACATGGACGTGGTGCGCTCTATCGACTTTGTCATAGCCTCTAACGAACTCGACTGCGCCAAGGGAAAGGTGCAGGCTGACAACATCTTCATGACAGGCGGCTCGCAGGGCGGCGCGTTCGCCATTGCCGGAGCAGCCCTCGGCGACGGCCGCATCAACGCCATCGCGCCGAGCATACAGTTCATGGGCGACTTCCCCAACTACTTCAAGGTAGGCTCGTGGCCTGCTTCCACGGCGCGTGACATGCAGGAAAAGCTCGGAATGAGCGACGATGAGATGTACAAGTTCCTGTCATACTTCGACACGAAGAACCTCGCCACGCTCGTAACATGCCCCGTGACAACCGCCATGGGACTGCAAGACCCGGTGTGTCCGCCGCGCACCAACTTCGCGCCTTACGTCAACTTCAAGTCTGAAGAAAAGCAATATGTGGTGAACCCGGAGTGCAAGCACGAGACACCTGCCGACTGGTATAACTCTTATATGGACTTTTTCAAGGCGCACCTGAAAAGCAACGGCGAGCCTGAAGAGCCTTCAGAGCCCACCATCGTGCCGATAACCTTGTGGAAAGGAGGGCAGGAATGCACCGACGACTGGCAGGGTTACCAGATTATCGACGCGTCAAAGTGCAGTCTGATTGCCGCAGGCGACGAGATAGCCGTTACCGTATCGGCGCTTTCCGGCACGTCAAGCTCGCCGCAACTCATGCTCAATAACAGCGCGTGGGCTACCCTCGTAGACACCGAGAGCATTCAACTTGCCGGCGTGGAACTGCCCTACGAGGCCGTATTCAGCGTAACAACGGCCATGGCGGAAGAGATAAAAGCCAACGGATTTATCGTCAAAGGCGCCGGCTTTACGTTCACTTCGGTGGTTCTGAAGCACAAGGCTTACCCGTCAGACACGGAAAAAGGCAACGCCGCAACGACCGTATGGGAGGGCGAAGAGGCCATCAGCTGGGTGGAGGGAAGCAACAACTCCATACTCATTGACAAGGCTGACATGCCCGAAAACATCAAGGAAGGCGACAAGGTTCGCGTCTACATAACCGGTCTCGGAGTAGAATCCGCTACGGGAAGGCTGCTCGCCAACTGGACAGCTTTGGACGGATTTGAGAACATATCGCCGCTGAAAGGCAACTATTACGAATACACCTTGAGCGCGGCCAACGTCAACGCGCTGAAAGAAAGCGGCCTGCGCGTAAGCGGAAACAGGTACACCGCCACGCGCGTTGACATCATCGACCCTGACAAGGAGTACCTTATCATCTCTCAAATCGACGACAACGACATCAAGGCTTGGGAGAAAGACGAGACTCCTAACCTTACAATGACGATGACAAACGTGGAGGCCGAGGAGGTGACCGTGCCCTACACGATAACCATTTACCGTGACATGGTTGACGAAGAGACCGGCACTCACAGCGTCTACCGCACCTACACGACCGACGTTACGCTGCCTGCCGGCGGCACAACGACCGAGACCATCGACATGACAGAACTCAACGAGCCGGGCTTCTACCAGCTTATCGCGTCCGTTGACGGCAACGACGTGTGTACGTACAACATCGGTTACGACCCTACCGGCATAGTTTCGCCCGACGATTCGCAGCCCGACTTCTGGCAGTATTGGGACGAGGCGAAGGCCGAACTGGCAACTGTCGCCATGGACGTGACGATGACCGAGCAGACCGAATACAGCACGGAGGCGCGCAAAGTGTATCTGGTTGAGATGAAGAGCGTTGCCGACGAGGCCGGCGGAGAACCTGTAACGATAAAAGGTTACTATGCCGAACCGACCGCAGAGGGCGTCTACCCCACCCTGATACAGTATCAGGGCACCGACAACGGCACTGGTTCCGTAGGCTCACCGATGAACGGAGACGACAGGAAAGGCTGGTGTGAGTTCATCCTTTCAACGCGCGGACAGAAGCTCTGCCGTGACGACAAGTACGGCTATGACTTCTATTCTTACGGATGGGGAGACATGCGCGAGCACTACTACCGCAACGCTTACCTTGACTGCGTGCGTGCGGTTGACTTCATAAAGAGCCGCGAAAAGGCCGACAAAAACGCCATCTTCGCCGCCGGAGGCTCGCAAGGCGGCTGCTTCACATACGTTGCCGCCGGGCTGACACAGGCTTTCCGCGCCATCGCCCCGAGCATAACGGGGCATGCCGACTTCACCGACGGCATGAGGATAGTCAACTGGCCGCGCCAGAAGTTCCTTGATGCGCAGGCGGCGTTGGGCTGGACCGACGAGGAGCGCGACGTGTTCAACTCTTACTATGACACAATGAACTTCGCCAGCCGGGTGAACTGTCCCGTCATCACTTGCTTCAGCCTGCAAGACACAACCGACCCGGCGCACACCAACATAGCGCCCTACAACCTGCTGGACAACGTTGAGAAAGCCGACAACCGGTACATCATAAACCCCTTCCTCGGCCACTCCACGCCAAGCGACTGGACGCAGACATACATGGATTTTTTCGAGAATTACGTGGAAAAGGAAATCCCTCCCACAGGCATTAACAACCCCACGGCGGATGAAGGCCAAGCTGACGGCCCGGCATACAACATCGCCGGAATGCGCGTAGGCGACGACTACAAGGGCATAGTCATAGCAAACGGGAAGAAATATGTAAGGAAATAACAAAAAAACAGATACATAAATAATTAAGAATTAAGAGTTAAGAATTAAGAAAATATGCTCCGTCAAATAGCTTGCGAACATCAAGCAAAGCATATTTTCTTAATTCTTAACTCTTAATTCTTAATTTTCCACATTCCTGCCGGATGTGAGTTGTCAGATGATAACCTTCTTCTTGAAGTACATCTCGCGGAACTCCGTAGGCGAACAGTTTTTCTTACGCTTGAAGATACGGTTGAAGTTTGACAGGTTGTTGAAGCCGCAGTCATAGCAAATCTCGGCCACCGACATGGTTGTGTCAATCAGCATGCGCGACGCGTGGCCGAGACGTATGTCGATAACGTAGTCGGACAGCCGCCGGCCCGTGCGCTGCCTGAAGAACCGGCTGAAGGCGGTAGGCGTCATGCCGACAAGGTCGGACAACTTGCCGAGGTGTATCTCTTCCTGGTAATGCTCGTTGATGTACTGCTGCACCTTCTGCACACGGCGGCTGTTGGCCTGAAGGTTGACCTTGGCGAACGACGAGGTGGACAGCGCCCGTGCACTGTCGGTGAAGAACGACAGCTCGTAGAGCATCGTGAGAAACTGCGTCACGGCGTTGAAGCCCTTGGCTTCAGGCAGGGTGTCGATTAGCGAATATACCTTCATTATGGCCGTTACGGGGAAGCACAGACCATAGCGCGCCTTCTCGAGCATGGCCTTCACCCGGGCGAACTGGTTGGTGTCAATCAGGCTGTCGAAGAAATGCGACGAGAACTGGATGGTGATTTCCCTTATATCCTCCGACGTGCAGTCGCCCTGTTCCCAAACATGCTCAAGGTCGGGGGTGGCAATCAGCACAAGGTCATATTCGCCGGTAGTCTCCACCGAGTCGCCAACAATGCGCCGAAGCCCCTTGCCGTGGGCAATGAAGTTTAGCTCGTACTCGCTATGGCAGTGAAGGGGATATGTGAAATCCATCTTGTGCCGGTCAACTACATAAAAGCAGTCCTTGTCTGACAGCGGCGTTATTTCGCGCTGGATATAGTGTCCGTTATTAATCTTTTCCATGGTTGTAAAAGGCTTTTGACTGATTATCTCAAACAGTTCGGATGCGAATATAATATTTTTTTGCGACATTCGGGCACATTGCCTGAAAAAGATTTGCAAATGGCTGAAAATCAACAGTTTTGCAAAAGGCGGCCTTTTGCATTGTAAAAGGTGGCCTTTTAGAGGGTAAAAGACGGCCTTTTGCCTTCCAATTTGCCGCCTTTTGCAACACGGCCGGCGTTTTTGTATTGTCTTTTGATAAAATAATGCAAAGCCGCACGGCTGCTTTTGCGTATCTTTGCAGCCAACAAATAATCTGAAAACACATTCTTACGGAAATGAAAAACAAGAAAAAACTACTGATGCTCGCCGGTGCGCTGGCACTATGCTGCGGCATGGCGGCGGAGACGGTGGAAATATCCACACCGCACACTTCGCTCGTATTGGACGCCACCAAAGGGCAGGAACCGAAACAACTGTATTACGGCGACAGGCTGACAGCCGCCGACCTGGCCGGCCTCAACGACGCAGGCGGCGCACAGTATGCCGCCTACCCCGTGTACGGAACCATCTGCCAGGGCGAGACCGCACTGGCTGTAAGGCACACGGACGGCAACCTGTCGCTGCAAATGGAAGTCACCGGAGTAAGCAAGAAAGCCGAAGGCAACGCCACGGTGACAACCGTCAGCATGAAGGACAAGGTTTATCCGCTGCGCGTGGACGTATGTTACAAGACATACGCCGACGCCGACGTGATAGAGACTTGGACGGAAATAAGCCACGAAGAACGCGGAACGGTCACGCTAAACCAGTTCGCCTCGGGCTATCTGCCCATACGCCGCGGCACGGTATGGCTCTCGTCGCTCTACGGCGCGTGGGCCAACGAGGCGCAGGTGGCGCAGGAACTGCTCGAACCGGGCATGAAGGTAATCAAGAACAAGGACGGACTGCGCAACTCGCACACGGCCCACGCCGAAGTGATGTTCAGCCTTGACGGCCGTCCGAGGGAAAACTCCGGGGCGGTAATAGGCGCGGCCCTGTGCTACGGCGGCAACTACAAGCTGCGCATTGACACCGACGAGAGCGAGTATCATCACTTCTTCGCCGGAATAAACGAGGAGAACTCGGCCTACAACCTGCCGAAAGGCGAGGTGTTCCGCACGCCCGCCCTCGCCCTTACCTACAGCCAAGAGGGACTGAGCGGAGCAAGCCGCAACTTCCACAAATGGGGCCGCAAGCACCGCCTCATGCACGGAGACAAGGAGCGCATGATACTGCTCAACAGCTGGGAGGGCGTCTACTTCAACATCAACCAGGAAGGCATGGCGCAGATGATGCAGGACATCGCCCAGATGGGCGGCGAGCTTTTCGTGATGGACGACGGCTGGTTCGGCACCAAATACCAGCGTAACAGCGACAACGCGGCGCTGGGCGACTGGACGGTTGACAGCCGCAAGCTGCCCAAAGGCATAGACGGCCTGCTGCGTGACGCCAAGAAGAACGGCGTGAAATTCGGCATCTGGATAGAGCCGGAGGCCACCAACACCACGAGCGAACTGTACGAGAAGCATCCCGAATGGATAATAAACGCGCTGAAACGCGAGCCTGCCACGGGGCGCGGAGGCACGCAGCTGATGCTCGACCTGGGCAATCCCGAGGTGCAGGACTTCGTCTTCGGCATAGTGGACAACCTCATGACGAAATATCCCGAGATAGCCTACATCAAGTGGGACTCTAACATGGGCATACAGAGCGCAGGCTCGACATACCTCACCAAGGACAACCAGAGCCACCTGTACATAAACTACCACCGCGGATTTGAAGACGTCTGCCGCCGCATCAGGGCGAAATATCCCGACCTTGTGATACAGGCATGCGCCAGCGGAGGCGCACGGGCTAACTGGGGAGTGCTGCCTTACTTCGACGAATTCTGGGTGAGCGACAACACCGACGCGCTGCAACGCATCTACATGCAGTGGGGAACGTCTTACTTCTTCCCGGCCATCGCCATGGGTTCGCACATCGGCTCGAACCCCAACCACCAGACTTTCCGCAACATTCCGATAAAATTCCGCATCGACGTGGCCATGAGCGGACGCCTCGGAATGGAGATACAGCCCAAGAACATGACCGAAGAGGAGAAGGCACTGTGCAAGAACGCCATTGCCGAATACAAGCAGATAAGGCCCGTGGTGCAGTTCGGCGACATCTACCGCCTCGTCTCCCCGTATGACAAACTCGGCGTTGCGTCGCTCATGTACGTGTCGGAAGCGAAGGACAAGGCCGTGTTCTACTGGTGGAAGACCGAGACTTTCGTCAACCAGCACTTGCCGCGCGTAAGGATGGCAGGCCTTGACCCGGCCAAGACTTACCGCATACACGAGCTTGACCGCATAGACAACAAGCCGCTGAAGTTTGAGGGAAAGGCGTTCACCGGGCAGTTCCTGATGGACAACGGACTTGAAATACCCTACACGCACGACGTTGACTACAACAAGCAGAACAGCTGGGCGAGCCGCGTGCTCTGCCTTGAAGAGGTGAAGTAAGTCATTTCTTTAGGAAGCTAAAGAAGTTAAAGGAGTTATCGCTCACTTACGTTCGCTAAGAAGTTAAAGCCAAATGCTTTGCTGGGTGGATGTATGTTGTACGGTCAAAGACAAACGTTTTTCAGAATATATGTGTCTACATAACAAATGTAATGTCTTTAACTTCTTAGCGAACGTAAGTGAGCGATAACCCCTTTAACTTCTTTAACTCCCTATAAAAAGTAAGAGAGCCTTGCCGCCGGACGCCGGCGCAAGGCTCTCTTACTTTTTATATATATGCTGGCAACTTACTTTATCATAACTTTCTTGCCGTTGTGGATGTATATGCCGTGTGCCGGACGTGCTACGCGCATGCCTTGAAGGTTGTACCAGGCACCGTCGCCGGTCACCGCACCGGCATCCGTCTCAACTTCATCTATGCCCGCAGAACCGCCGTCAGTGAAGTCAAGCACGATGTTGCCGGTGGCCGGAGTGATGTCAAGACTCGTTTCGAGATAAGCCTTACGGGCAGGAATTTCAGTGGCAACGGTGACGAGGCTGAATGTGGCAGCCGTCTCATCGAAAATGTAGTCATAGACATCGGCCGTTGAAGCCTGTACAGTCTGCGCCCAGTCGCCTATGGCCTTGAGGTAATTTGCGGCGTTGTTCTCGCCCTCGCCCGTGGGCACTTCGTATGTGCCCGGCTCTCCTTTCACCACTATGCCGGTATAAGCCGGAACGTAAGTGACGGGCGAAAGCGTAACCTTTCCCGTCTCGACAGCCGTAGCATAGTAAGCTTTTATTGCGGCGCCGGTGAAGTCAAGGTTCTTAGTAGAATTGCTGTATGTGGCCACTCCGGCCTCTCCTATGGTTATTGTGACGGCATCATAACTGTCAGGATAGGTGGTAAGCTCTACCTTGCTTACGGTAATATTCCGGCCTCTTACCAAGATACCGTTGAGCTGTATCAGCTCCAGTGTGGCGACATCGGGTGTTTCGTATGAGAAGGTCTGTGCCATATCGGAAGCAGCGAGGTCAGTCGACGAATTAATGTCAAAAGCCACCCAGCCGTCAGGATTTGCTATCTGCAAGTGTCCGTCGTCACCGGTCGCGGTGCATGTGACGGTTATCAGGTCGCCGACCTTTGCCGAAGCGAGAGCGGCAGGTTTATCGTCATAGCTCAAATTCACGTAGTCGCTCCAATCGCCGGTTGCGACGGGCGTGCCTTCCCACAGCGTAACGGTTGTTCCTTCCTCCGTTTCAACGGACTCGACTGCTATGCCCGTTACCGTTACATAATGCCCGTTGACAATCATGCCGTAGTCTCTCAACAGGTCGGCCTGCTCTGCTGTCAACGTGACTGTCACGTCGCCGTCGGCCTCAAGGTCGCCGCTTGCTATGGCAGTGCGCTCCGGGTCGCGGCCTGCAACATAGTCGTTGGCGGTTATTTCGTATTGGAACCATTGCTCGTCGCCAGCGTCTTCGGTGTTGCGCGACATGGATATGACCATCTGTCCGCCGTCAGCGATGTTTGCGAAGTAAGAAGAAGGAAGTTCGAGCCTTGTGTCCCAAGCCCAGTTGCCAATCTCATGAGAGCCTGTCCACACGGTAGTCATCTCAGCGCTGGCTGTTACTGCCGCAGCCATAAGCAGCAATAACGAGGTAAAAATCTTTTTCATTGCATGTCGATGTTAAATTGTAAGACTTGTGTTTTCATGCCTTCCACCTTAAGCCGGCGAGCCGGCGGGTGCAGGCAAGGTTTCCGTCCGTTTTGCAAAAGGCGGCCTTTCGGACGGTAAAAGGCCACCTTTCGGACTGCAATATGCGACCTTTTGCAAGGCGAAAGACCGCATATTGCAAAGCCGTTGAGTGTCAGCGCGTTATGCGCTTAGCGGTGTTCGATGCGCAGGTTGCCTATGCGGAAGTCGGCGGTATAGGCCGCCGTGGGCTGGAACGCTATGCGCAGCGACTGCCATGTGCCCGGAGCTGAAATGCCGGCGGTGGCCATCGGTGCAAGCGGCAGGGTGACGGTCTGCCACTGTCCGTGGGTGTTCAGGCCGAGTCCGTCGCCCGGCGTCCACGTATATGACTCGCCCCAGTTGAACGAGAATTGCAGCGGCGAAGCCTCGGTCAGCGGATAGTCGTTGGCCGTAAGCACCTCGAACTTCAGCACATAGTCGTCAAGGTTGTCAAGCGAGCCTGCGTCTATCATGTTGCGGCTTAAGTCGATGGTGTTCCACGCCCATGCGTCGAACGTTCCTGTGATGTGCATGTGCGGATTGCCTAATGCCGACACGTCCTCGCCGGCAGAGCCGTCAGCCTCGACATTCATCGTTATCGGGCCGTCGATTGCGAACTGCACGTCGCTGAAGTCGCCGTAAAGCAGGTGCTGCGTGGGGCGGAACGGCAGCGTGGCAGTCATGGCCTCGCCCGTGCTGCCATCGTTCCAGCTTATCTGGATTGTGCTGTTGTCAGGCGTCCCGGCAGGCACAAGGGCCTTCATCGACGTGTTGGTGATTGAGCCGAGGCCGAGGGCAGTGCCGCCAAGCGTAACCTGCGACGTTGTGCCGAAGTCGTAATAGTCGAAGTTACGGCCGGTGATTACCACCGAGTCGCCGGCGTCGGTGAACTCGCATTCAAGCCCGTCTACCGACAATTGGGGGAACGGCACAGTGAAGTCGAACGTGGCCGTGCCTTCGGCCGTAGTGTATTCAATCTGGTTGCGGTGCTCCATCGACAGCTCCTGCGGTATCATGACGTTGGCGCTTGTCGAATAGGTGTACACTTCGGCGAGGTCGGCCTCAACGGTGTTGAACGTTATGCGCGTCGGCCTGTTGAGGTTCCGGCCGACGATGCGCACCATCTGGCCGGCCTGCGCCTCGGTTATCGGACGTTCCAGCAACGTGTCGCCCACTTCATATACGGCGGTTATCACAGGCGCGCCGGCGTTGGCCTGCTCTTCAAGCGGAGTGTATCCGTCGTTGTAGTCAACGATGTCGTTGCAGCTTGCGAACACCGCCAGCGTTATGGCGGGTGGTTTTTTTTTTTAATTTTTTTTGTTTTTTTTTTTTTTTTTTTTTTTTT
>USHW01000044.1 GCA_900554545.1 uncultured Prevotella sp.
GGCGTTGTTTGGTCTCGGCCGCCTTGGTGCTTGCTCACCTGGGGGGCTGAGGGCCGCCGTTATTTACTTCGGCAGCTTCGTTTTTCCCTACGCAATAGCCGTTATTATGGCGTTGGCGGCGAGGGTTCTGCTTACGGGAGCACTGCATGAGGACGGTCTGGCAGACTTTTTTGACGGCTTCGGGGGCGGCGGAGGCAGCCGCGAACGCACGCTTTCGATAATGAAAGACTCGCGTATCGGCACTTACGGGGTCATAGGATTGGGTCTGTACGGCCTGCTGCTGTTCTTCGCCCTGTCGTCAATGCCTGCGCCGCTGGCCGCTTTGGCCGTGCTGGCTGGCGACCCTTTCTGCAAGATGGTGTCGTCGCAGGTGGTGTCGATGATGCCGTATGCCAGGACGGAAAGCGAGGCTAAGTCGGGCGTTGTGTACCGTAAGATAACGCTGAAGGCCGGTCTGCTGCTGTTCGTTCAGGGCATGTTGCCGCTTGTATTGCTGCTTTTCATGACCGACGGACTGCTCCGCTGGGACGTACTCATATTCGCTCCGTGCCTTGTCATGTACTTCATGTACCTTTATATATGGCACAGGCTAAGGGGATATACGGGCGATTGCTGCGGAGCCATGTTCCTCCTGACCGAGCTTTCGTTTTATCTTAGCATGTCATACCTATATTTCAATAACAAAGCATTATGGACATTGTTTTAGTAAGGCATACGAGTGTGGGGGTGCCCAAGGGCACGTGTTACGGCTGGAGCGACGTTCCTGTGGCGGAAACGTTTGAGACCGAGGCCGCCGAAACGAAGAAAAACCTTGGTGACAGGGAGTTTGACGCTGTGTTCTCGTCGCCCCTTACGAGGGCAAGAAAGCTCGCGGCGTATTGCGGATGGCCGTCGCCCATAGTTGACGACAGGCTGAAGGAGATGAACATGGGCGACTGGGAGATGAAGCTTTTTGACGAGATTGAGGACGAAAACCTGCAACGTTGGTATGACGACTACATGCACCTGGCCGCTACAGGGGGCGAAAGTTTCCCTGATTTGTACGCCCGTGTATCGTCGTTTCTCGACGAACTGAAAACCAAGTCCTACCGCCGCGTGGCCATATTCGCCCATGGCGGTGTGCTGATTTGCGCCGGCATTTACGGCGGATTGTTCCCGGAAGAAGACTGTTTCAGGCACCTTGTGCCCTTCGGAGGAATAGAAACAATGAAAATATAGTTAAGGATTAAGAGTGAAGAATTAAGAAAATATGCAGTTAAAAACAGTTTGCAAGGCATATTTTCCTAATTCTTCACTCTTAATTCTTAACTTAAAAACTCCAGTTTTTTATGACAGACAGTGATATTTTGGACTTGTCCGGGCGCAACCAACAGCGCGCCTGGAACATCATACGGCGGCTTGACATTATGAAAATATGGGCAGATGCCGGGGCGGAAGCACATGTGGTAGGCTCGCTTGCGATGGGTTTGATGATGACACACCGCGACATCGACATCCACGTATATTCTTCGCCGCTGACCGTAGAGGGCAGTTTCGCCGCCATGGCGAGGCTCGCCGTGAATGCGGCCATAAAGAAAATAGAATGCCGCAACCTGCTTGATACCGACGAAGCCTGCATCGAATGGCACGCATGGTATGACGACGGGGACGGCGGGCCGTGGCAGATTGACATCATCCACATACTCAAAGGCTCGCGGTATGACGGCTTTTTCGAGCGCATGGCGGAGCGCATCAAGGCGGCGCTGACCGACGAAACGCGCCTCGCCATACTCCGCCTGAAGGCTGAAACGCCTGAAGATGTACACATAATGGGCGTGGAATATTATCAGGCTGTGCTGCGCGGTGGGGGCAGGACGCTGGCCGACTTCATTCGTTGGAGGCAGGAGCATCCTGTTACCGGCATCGTGGAATGGATGCCGTGACGGCTTTATTGAAAGTAATGTATAACTAAACAAACAATGACTATATGAAAATCGACCATATTGCAATGTTCGTGAAAGACCTTGAAAAGGCCAAGGCGTTCTTCACAAAGTATTTCGGGGCGGAGTCGAATACCATGTACCACAACCCAAGAACAGGTCTGAAGACATATTTCCTGTCGTTCGGCGACGGCTCGAGGCTTGAGATTATGTCGCGTCCCGACACCGTTGAGCGTCCTCAAAGCACACTGCTCACAGGCTATATACACATATCGTTCAGTGTGGGCGGCCGTGAGGCGGTTGACCGTCTGACGGCAACGCTGGCGCGTGACGGCTATGAAAACGTGAGCGGGCCGCGCGTGACAGGTGACGGATATTATGAAAGCTGTGTGTCGGGGCCGGAAGGTTGCCTGCTCGAAATAACGGAGTGACAGGCCGTCGCACGGCCTTGCGTAATGCAGGCTGTCACCGGTTGCTTTGTAAAAGACGGCCTTTGGCATTGTAAAAGGCCACCTTTCAGAGCCTGAAAGGCGGTTTTTTGCAGCCCAAAAGGCGACCTTTTGCAAGCCCGTATGTAAGGCTTTGATTGCCAATGTATTACGATTCGTAAAAAGAAACGCCTCCGCCGGCGATGCCGGTGGAGGCGTTTTGTATGCCTTTAGGCCTGTTGAAGGCGCGCGGTTATTGTTTCTCGATGATGTCGCGTCCGGCCTTGATGGCTTCCATGTTCAGCGGAATAAGTCCGTGGTGGCGCTCTGGCAAAGTCTTGTAAAGTGCTTTTTCAACACCGTTGTCGCTCACTACGGGGCATACGTTGAGCAGTCCGCCCAGCACAATCATGTTGAACACCTTTGAGTTTTTCAGCTCCGCGGCCTTGTCCATGGCGTCGATGCGGTAAACGGTGATGTCGTCACGCGTCGGCGGATTTATTATTCCGTAGCCGTCATATATGAGTATGCCGCCCTTCTTTACCTTCGGTTCGAACTTGTCGAGCGACGGTTGGTTGAGCACAATGGCTATGTCGTATTTGCTGAGGATAGGCGATGATATGCGCTCGTCGCTGACAATTACCGTCACATTGGCCGTTCCGCCGCGCTGTTCGGGTCCGTAAGCCGGCATCCAGGTGACTTCCTTGCCTTCCATCAGTCCCGAGTAAGCCAGGATTTTGCCCATTGAGAGCACGCCCTGGCCGCCGAAGCCTGCTATTATTATTTCTGTTTTCATGTGTATTCTTTTTTTATGGGAGAACTGGGAGACGTGGGAGAACAGTGAGTCTCAGCCCGGCCACCCCAATTCTTCATTCTTAATTCTTCACTCTTCACTCTCCAGTGGTGTCCTTGAGGTCGCCTTTCGGATAGAACTTGAACATGTTTTCCTCCATCCACTTGTTTGCTTTTACAGGCGAGAGTTTCCATCCGCTGTTGCATGTGCTGACGATTTCAACAAGGCTTGAGCCTTTGCCTGCCATCGACGCTTCGAAAGCCTTGCGCAGGGCCTTCTTTGCCGACCGTATGGCGGCCACGGTCTCAACGCTCTGGCGCGTCACATAGCAAGTGCCTTCGAGCATTGCCGCCATCTCGGTGATTTTCAGCGGATAGCCGTGCAAGTGCGGGTCGCGTCCGTAAGGACATGTTGACGTCTTCTGCCCGATAAGCGTTGTCGGTGCCATCTGTCCGCCCGTCATGCCGTAAATAGCGTTGTTGATGAATATGATGACAATGTTCTCGCCACGGTTGAGGGCGTGGATGCTCTCGCAAGTACCGATGCAGGCCAGGTCGCCGTCGCCCTGATAGGTGAATACCAGACGGTCGGGCCAGCAGCGCTTGATGGCCGTTGCTACGGCTGGAGCGCGTCCGTGGGCGGCCTCCTGCCAGTCGATGTCAAGGTAACGGTAGGCGAACACCGCGCATCCTACGGGCGAAACGCCCACTGCCTTGTCTTCCATGCCCATTTCCTCGATGACTTCCGCCACAAGCTTGTGTACCACACCATGCGAGCATCCGGGGCAATAGTGCATCTGAACGTCGTTCATCAGTTCCGGTTTCTTGTAAACCAAGTTCTCCGGAGATATTATTTCTGTGTTCATTTCATTGACGATTTAAGTGCGTTTCAAAACTTTTCCTTCAATGCCTTTACTATTTCGTCAGGCTCGGGCACAATGCCTCCAAGGCGTCCGAAGTGTTCTACGGGCACACGTCCGTTTACGGCCAGGCGGATGTCCTCCACCATCTGTCCCGCGTTAATCTCAACAGAGAGCACGCCTTTCTTTCCTTCTGCCATTGCGGCAACCTCCTTCGAGGGGAACGGCCACAATGTGATGGGGCGCAGCAGACCCACCTTGATGCCTTCCTTGCGCGCCATTTCGATGGCTTTCTCGGATATGCGCGCCGCGCTTCCGAACGCAACTATCAGGTAGTCGGCGTCCTCGCAGTGCATTGTTTCATACCTTACCTCGTTCTCGCGGATGGTCTTGTACTTCTCTTGCAGGTGCAGGTTGCGTTTCTCCATCTCCTCGGGCTGCAGCTCAAGTGATGTCAATATGTTAGGCTTGCGGTCTTTCGTGCGTCCGAAAGTAGCCCAAGGGCATTCCTTCTTTATTTCCTCTTCAGTGCGGCGGGGCTTGTATGGAGGCAGCACTACGCGCTCCATCATCTGTCCTATGACGCCATCGCTCAAGAGCATGGCCGGTATGCGGTATTTGAATGCGAGTTCGAAAGCCAGATCCATGAAGTCGGCCATCTCCTGTACGGATGCCGGTGCCAGCACTATTACATAATAGTCGCCGTTGCCGCCGCCGCGTGTCGCCTGGAAATAGTCACTCTGTGACGGCTGGATGGTACCCAGGCCAGGGCCTCCGCGCTGCACGTTGACAATAACGCCAGGCAGCTCTGCACCAGCCATGTAGGCTATTCCTTCCTGCATCAGGGCGATACCCGGACTTGAAGACGAGGTGAACACTTTTTTACCAGCTCCAGCTCCGCCATACAGCATGTTGATGGATGCCACTTCACTTTCAGCCTGCAGCACTACCATTCCTGTGGTTTCCCATGGTTTCAGCAGTGAAAGCGTCTCGATGATTTCGCTCTGGGGCGTGATAGGATAACCGAAAAACGCGTCGGCTCCGCAGCGGATGGCGGCGTGGGCAATAGCCTCGTTACCCTTCAATAAAGTCACTTCTTGTTCTGCCATAACTCTTAGTCCTCCATTCGTTTTTTGTAAACAGTGATACATCCGTCAGGGCATACGATGGCGCATGAGGCGCATCCGATGCAGTCTTCCGGGTTTACGGCTTCCACATAGGGATAACCGTGGACATTAACTTTCTTTGCCAGTGCGATAACTGTCTTTGGACACGCCTCCACGCACAAGGCGCATCCCTTGCAGCGGTCGGTGTTTACCACAATGGCTCCTCTGATTTTACCCATAGCTTATATGTTTTAGGTTAACATGACGGCCTTAGGCCAAAGGCCGGGCCAATCCATTTATTGATGGTTTCTAAGGATTGTAAATGTCTTTGCAGTAGTATGCAAGGATGTCGTCGAGCATTTTCTTTGCTTCAACCGCAGGGCTGTCAGGGTCAAGCTCTATGGCCTTGACATAATTGTTTATGGCTTCCTGCCAGTTGCCTTCCTTGCGGTAGCGGTTGCCTTGCCTGTAAAAATCTTCTGCAGTCATTATCTGTAATATTCTTTTTTGCCTGCGGCAAGTGTGTTTTTCATAAGCGAGCATATTGTCATAGGCCCTACACCGCCGGGTACCGGGGTTATGAACGAACACTTGGGTGCCACTTCATCGAACTTTACATCGCCGTTGAGACGGAAGCCGCTCTTTTTAGTCGCGTCGGGAACACGTGTCGTGCCGACATCGATTACCACTGCTCCGTCCTTCACCATGTCGGCCGTAACGAAGTCGGGGCGGCCTATCGCGGCTATGATTATGTCAGCTTCGCGGCCTTCCTGTTTGAGGGTCGCAGAGTGGCTGTGGCACACTGTTACGGTGGCATCGCCGTACTGCTTCTGCATCATGAGCTGTGCCATTGGCTTGCCTACGATGTTGCTGCGGCCGAGGATTACGCACTTCTTGCCTGAAGTCTCGATGCCGTAGCGGCGCAGCAGTGTGAGTATGCCCAGCGGTGTGGCCGAGATGAAGCAGGGCAGGCCGATGGCCATGCGTCCAACGTTGACAGGATGGAAGCCGTCAACGTCCTTACGGTAATCTATGGCCATGATTATTTTCTGCTCGTCGATGTGTTTCGGCAGCGGCAGCTGTACGATGTAGCCGTCGATGTCGGGGTCTTCGTTCAGTTCCTTCACCTTTGCGAGGAGTTCGTTTTCCGTCACGTCATCTTCAAAACGGATAAGAGTGCTCTTGAATCCGCATGCCTCACAGGCTATAACCTTGTTCTTAACGTATGTCTCACTGCCGCCGTCGTGGCCTACGAGTACCGCTGCAAGGTGGGGGCGTTTGCCGCCGTCCGCGACAATGCGGTTAACCTCTTCGGCTATTTCTTCTTTTATTTTGGCTGCCGTGGTCTTGCCGTCTATCAATTCATAATTCATAATGTACAATTCATAATCACAATAAAAGCCCTTTTGCAAATCATTCCAGCTCCCTTACCTTTGGAAGGGGTGGGGCGGGTTGTAGTGTCAGGGCCATGTTTATCTCATGCCTTTCATTCCCCTCATTGCGCCCATCATCTGGCTCATCTTCGACCCTGTAACCATTTTCATCATTTTTCTGGTCTGGTCGAATTGCTTTAGCAGGCGGTTCACTTCCTGTATGTTGGTGCCGGAACCTTTCGCGATGCGTGTCTTGCGGCTGATGTTGAGTATTTCGGGATTTGTGCGTTCCTTGGGCGTCATGCTCAGAATGATTGCTTCGATGCCCTTGAATGCGTTGTCGTCGATGTCTATGTCCTTGATGGCTTTGCCCACGCCGGGTATCATCGAGGCCAAATCCTTTATGTTGCCCATTTTCTTTATCTGCTGGATTTGGTTGAGAAAGTCGTTGAAGTCGAACTTGTTTTTCTGAATCTTTTTCTGAAGCCGGCGCGCTTCCTCCTCGTCAAACTGCTCCTGTGCGCGTTCTACAAGGCTCACGATGTCGCCCATGCCGAGTATTCGGTCGGCCATGCGCGAGGGGTGGAACACGTCGATGGCCTCCATCTTCTCGCCCGTACCGATGAATTTGATGGGCTTCGTCACCACGGTGCGTATGCTTATGGCCGCACCGCCGCGCGTGTCGCCGTCGAGCTTGGTGAGCACTACGCCGTCGAAGTCAAGCCGGTCGTTGAACTCCTTGGCAGTGTTTACTGCGTCCTGTCCGGTCATCGAGTCGACAACAAACAGCGTCTCGTCGGGGTTGACGGCGTTCTTCAGCGTCTCGATTTCGGCCATCATCTCCTCGTCAACGGCCAGTCGGCCCGCCGTGTCGATTATCACAACGTCGTTGCCTTTGGCTTTTGCCTCCTTGATGGCGTTCTGGGCGATGGCTACTACGTCCTTGCTTTCAGGCTCGGAGTATACAGGTACGCCTATTTGCGAAGCGACAACCTTGAGCTGTTCTACGGCCGCCGGGCGGTAAACGTCACACGCCACGAGCATCGGGTTCTTGCGTTGCTTGTTCTTTAGCATGTTGGCCAGCTTGCCGCTGAAGGTGGTCTTACCCGAACCTTGCAGACCCGACATTAATATAATAGCCGGCTTTCCTTCGAGCTTCAGCCCTACGCTTTCGCCTCCCATCAGCTCGGCCAGCTCGTCGTGTACGAGCTTCACCATCATCTGTCCCGGCTTCACAGCCGTCAGCACGTTCATTCCGAGGGCTTTCTGCTTCACCTTGTCGGTAAACGTCTTCGCCACTTTGTAGTTGACGTCGGCGTCGAGCAGGGCGCGCCTGACGTCCTTCAGCGTCTCGGCAACGTTTATTTCGGTTATCTTACCTTCGCCCTTGAGTATTTTGAAAGAGCGTTCAAGCCTGTCGCTTAGATTTTCAAACATATATAATTAGGTATATTAAACAAAATGTAAGCAGAACACTTGCAATTTGACATTTACCTGTCCTTATCCTGCCTTATTATCTCTGCAAATATAGTCATTAAAAGACAAAAAAGGTTGTAACAGTCTTTCTATTTAAAATATTTTAAAACTGTTGCGCCCAAAAATGCGCACACTGCGCCGAAGTGTGCATTTTTACCGTTTTGCCTGCCGTTTGATGTCTGTTTGTGCGATAGCATCCATGGCTTTTAAGACTTGTTAACCCGATTGCGGACGGTAATGTTAAAGCGTGGATTTTGTGGACGGTTTTTTTAGAAAATATTTGTGTTCCCGTCCGGACGGGCTGCTTTTCAGCGTGTGTGTAAGTGCTTGCAGGCCAGCGCTTTGTGTCCGGCAGCGGTTCCGCCGGTCGTGAAATGCCGTGCAAAAGGCGGCAAACGGGCTTGCGAAAGGCCGTCAACCGTGGGGCAAAAGGCGGTCTTTGGCCTTGCCGAAGACCGCCTTTTACACTCCTGATGGCCGCCTTTGGCGAGAATGGAGACCGTATGTGACGGGATGACAGGCCGTTCGCAGCGTTGAATGTTAATGTCGTAAGCATTGTGGTTCTGTTTCATTCCGTGCGGAAGTGTTAACCGGATGGCTTTGTGTTGTTAACGAAACATAAATGGCATGATGCTTGCTTGCGTAACTGTTTGACTGCGGACGGCTGGCAGTTGTAGCAGCCGTTGCAGCCGCGTTGCTGTCAATTGGTAAAATAAACTGATAAAAAAACAATGGTAAAAGTAGTGGTTTCAATTTTAAAATGCCTATCTTTGCAGGCAGAATAACCTTATATCAAATTGTAACTATGTTCAGTAAAGAGACTTATGTGCGCCGCCGTGCCGAGTTGAAGAAACTTGTGGGGGGAGGTGTCATCCTTCTGTTCGGCAACAACGACTCGCCGGCCAATTATCCGGCCAACGCCTATTCGCCGTTCAGGCAGGACTCGTCGTTCCTGTATTATTTCGGTTTGAACCGTGACGGGCTTGTAGGCGTAATAGATGTTGACGCCGACAAGGAAACGCTTGTGGGCAACGACATCGACATTGACGACATAGTGTGGTTCGGCTCGGTTGACAGTGTGGCCGACATGGCCGCCGCTGTGGGCGTAGCCGACACCGCCCCGATGCGCCAGCTGCAGGCTATCTGCAACGAGGCGCTGAGGCAGCACCGGCCCGTACACTTCCTGCCGCCTTACAGGTTTGACACGAAGCTGCAGCTGTTCGACCTGCTCGGCATACATCCTAACCAGCAGAAGGAGTCTGCCTCGATGGAGCTTATCCGTGCGGTGGTCAAGATGCGCTCTACCAAGGAGCCGCAGGAAATTGCCGAGATAGAGGACGCATGTTCGATAGGGTATAAGATGCACACCACAGCCATGAGGCTGACACGGCCCGGACTGACCGAGAAGTACATCGGCGGACAGGTGGACGGCACGGCCAACTCGTATGGCTCGATGGTGAGCTTCGCCACCATCTTCACCCAGCACGGTGAAATCATGCACGGCTGCCCGTCGTGGAGCGAGCTTGAAAGCGGACGCCTTGTGCTGTGCGACGCCGGCGCGGAGAACCGCAACGGCTACTGCTCGGACAACACGCGCACGTATCCTGTAAACGGAAAGTTCACCCAAAAGCAGCTTGACATTTACTCAATAGTGGAAGCCTGCCACGACCATGCGCTCGAAGTGGCGCGTCCGGGCGTCAGGTGGATGGACGTGCACATGTCTGTTTGCCGCCTGATGGCCGCCAGACTGAAGGAACTCGGCCTGATGAAGGGCGATACCGACGAGGCCGTGGCCGCAGGGGCGCATGCCATGTTCCTGCCTCACGGACTGGGGCACATGATGGGCATGGACGTGCACGACATGGAAGGGCTCGGACAGGTGAACGTTGGCTACGACGAGGAGACACGCCCGTCGACACAGTTCGGCACAAGCGCGCTGCGCATGGGGCGGCGGCTTGAGGAGGGCTTCGTCGTCACCGACGAGCCGGGAATATACTTCATACCCGCCCTTATCGACGAATGGAAGGCCAAGGGGCTTTACACCGACTTCATCAACTACGCCGCGCTCGACGCCTACCGCGACTTCGGCGGCATACGCATAGAGGACGACGTGCTCATAACGGCCACGGGATGCCGCTTCCTCGGTAAGGAACGGATACCTTACCATCCCAAGGACGTTGAGGATTTCATGGCAAACAATTAATCAAACCAATAAACAAAGAGACAAAATGAGAAAGTTATTTATGATGTGCCTCTTGGCCTGCTTCGTTGCCGGAGCTTATGCGCAAGACAAGAAAGAGGCAGAGAAGAAGAACGTTCCCGTGTTCACAACTGTGAAGGAAAACCCCATCACGAGTATCAAGGACCAGAACCGCAGCGGTACCTGCTGGGCTTATTCAACTCTCAGCTTCCTTGAAAGCGAAATCCTGAAAGCCACCGGCAAGACTTACAACCTGTGCGAGATGTTCATCGCCAACAAGGACTACATGGACCGCGCCATCGTCAAGGTGCGCATGCACGGCGACAGCCAGTTCTCGCAGGGCGGAAGTTTCGAGGATGTGGTTACCATCATGCAGAACTACGGTATCTGCCCCGAAGAGGCCATGCCGGCTCCCGGCACGCTTACAGGCGACTCGCTTGCCAACTTCGGCGAGTTCTTCGCTGTCATGGAACCGTATGTTGACGCGATTTCAAAGACAAGCGCCAAGAAAATCTCCAAGCAGTGGCGCCTCGGCCTGCAAGGCATACTTGACGCTTACCTTGGCAAGTGCCCCGAGAAGTTCGTGTATGAAGGAAAGGAATACACACCGCAGACTTTCGCACAGAGCCTCGGCATCAACCTTGACGACTATGTGTCGATAACAAGCTATACCCACCATCCGTTCTATACGCAGTTCGCCCTCGAAATACAGGACAACTGGCGTTGGGCGTTGTCTTACAACGTGCCCATGGACGAGTTGATGCGCATTATCGACAACGCCGTTAACGAAGGCTATACCGTTGCATGGGGAGGCGACGTTACAGAGGACGGCTTCACACGCACAGGTCTCGGCTTGGCTTACGACGTGAAGAAGGCACGCAGCATGGCGGGTACTGATGCAGACAGGTGGTTTAACCTGTCTGCTACGGAAAAGCGCAGCAAACTTGACTCGCTCGGCGTTGACGCTCCCGAAATCGTACCTACTCAGGAGATGAGGCAGGAAGCATACGACACATGGGAAACTACCGACGACCACGGTATGCACCTGTACGGAATTGCGAAAGACAAGAACGGACGCGAGTACTACATGGTTAAGAACTCTTGGGGCAACCACGGTGACTACAATGGCATCTGGTACATGTCAAAGAACTACATTGCTTACAAGACAATGAACATCATGGTGAACAAGAACGCCATACCCAAGGACATTCGCAAGAAGCTGGGCATCTGATAAACGTTGCGTAGCATATAATTAAGGTATTGAAGGCATCCCCCCAAGGTTTGTGTTGAAGGCAACCGCGGGACGGATGCCTTCAACTCTTTTGTTTGCAGGCTGTCGGCCGGATGCTGTGCGAACCTATTTTCTGAACTTTTCCGTATGAAAACGCCGTATTCTTGTTTTTTATTTGTAACTTTACACGCCCTTAACCGGAGTGCAAGTTGTACTTACGCCATTGGCGGCCGGTTACGGGACAGGTGCTTCGTGGTACTTCCGCTTTGTGCAAGCACCGTGCAGACAGGAAAATAAAAGAACAATATAATGCATTTCAAATGGAATTACGAGGAATCGACAGCAGAACAAACGCAGGCGGCTGAAGAACTTGGCGCTAAGATAGGGATTAGTCCGATACTCGCCGGCATAATGATGCGGCGGGGCATTACGACGGAATCTGCGGCCAAACGCTTCTTCCGTCCACAATTGAACGACCTCATAAACCCATTCCTCATGAAGGATATGGACGTGGCTGTGGACAGGCTCAACGATGCGATGGGCCGGAAGGAACGCATCATGGTGTACGGCGATTATGACGTTGACGGGTGTACCGCCGTGGCGCTTGTCTACAAGTTTTTGCAGCAGTTTTATTCCAACATCGACTATTACATTCCCGACCGCTACGACGAGGGCTACGGAGTGAGCCACAAGGGGATTGAATACGCAAGGCAGACGGGCGTGAAGCTCATCATAATACTTGACTGCGGAATAAAGGCTATGGAAGAAGTGGCCTACGCCAAAAGCATTGGCATTGACTTCATCATCTGCGACCACCATGTTCCTGACGAGGTTTTGCCTGACGCTGTGGCAATACTCAACCCGAAACGCGAGGACGACACATATCCGTTCAAGCACCTTTGCGGTTGCGGAGTGGGTTTCAAGTTCATGCAGGCGTTCGCCAAGAACAACGGCATCCCGTTCTCGCGGCTCATTCCCTTGCTTGACTTCTGCGCGGTGAGTATCGCCGCCGACATTGTGCCGGTTGTCGAAGAGAACCGCATATTGGCTTATCACGGACTCAAGCAGTTGAACCAAAACCCGAGCATAGGACTTAAGGCGATAATCGACATCTGCGGACTTAGCGGACGTACTCTGTCGATGAGCGACATCGTTTTCAAGATAGGGCCGCGCATCAATGCGTCCGGCAGGATGGAGAACGGCCGTGAAAGCGTTGACTTGCTTGTTGAAAAGGATTTCAGCCATGCGCTTGAGGCGGCGAAACACATCAACGAATACAACGAGCAGCGCAAGGACATAGACAAGCAGATGACGGAAGAAGCCAACCAGATAATATCAAGGATAGAGAGCCAGAAGCGTCATTCAAGTATTGTTCTGTATGACGAGAACTGGAAGAAAGGCATCATCGGCATCGTGGCTTCACGCCTTACGGAAATATATTTCAGGCCTACAATCGTACTGACCCGCGACAACGACCTTGCTACGGGGTCGGCGCGGAGCGTCACGGGTTTTGATGTTTATTCGGCGATAAAGAGCTGCCGTGACATGCTTATAAACTTCGGAGGCCATACGTATGCCGCCGGACTTACGCTGAAATGGGAGGACGTGCCGGAATTCAGACGGCGTTTCCAGAAGTATGTTGACGAGCATATACAGCCGGAACAGACCGAGGCGACCCTCAATATAGATGCAATGATTGACTTTAAGGACATCACGCGAAAGCTGCATGCCGACATAAGGAAGTTCGGTCCGTTCGGTCCGATGAACCAAAAGCCGCTTTTCTGCACTACCGATGTTTACGATTTCGGCACGAGCAAGGTTGTAGGCAGGGAGCAGGAGCATATCAAGCTTGAGCTTGTTGACTCGAAGTCGAACAATGTAATGAACGGTATCGCCTTCGGACAGAGCGTTTCTGCGCGTTACATCAAGTCCAAGCGGAGCTTTGACATTGCATATACAATTGAAGACAACGTGTTCAAGCATAACGGCATTCAGCTTCAGATAGAAGACATAAGGCCGTCGGAAGAATAATTAAGAATCAGGAGTTAAGATTTAAGAAAAATACCATTGTCAAATAGTTTAGGCAGATTTTCTTAATTCTTAGCTCCTAATTCTTAACTTAAATGAATATGGACAGGTACCAACAGATACTCCGTGAGTGCTGGGGATATGACGATTTCCGCGGCATTCAGCGTGAAATAATCGACAGCATTTGTTCGGGTCGCGACACGCTCGGCCTTATGCCGACAGGCGGAGGCAAGTCGCTGACGTTTCAAGTGCCGGCGTTGTCCATGCAGGGGGTGTGCCTTGTCATAACGCCTCTCATCGCTTTGATGAAAGACCAGGTGCAAAGCCTTCGCCGAAGGGGCATCAAGGCGGCTGCGGTATATTCGGGAATGATGCACGCCGACGTGATAGCCACGCTTGAAACCGCCATATTCGGCGGCGTGAAAATATTGTATGTATCGCCCGAAAGGTTGTCTTCCGAGCTTTTCCTAAAGAAATTCAGTCACATGAAGGTGAGCTTTGTCACAGTGGACGAGGCTCACTGCATCAGCCAGTGGGGGTATGACTTCCGTCCGTCATACCTTAAAATCAGCGAGATACGCCGCATAAAGCCAGATGTTCCGATACTTGCGCTCACAGCAACAGCCACTCCGCGTGTGGTGGATGACATCCAATACCGGCTCGGTTTCAAGGAGAAGAACGTCTTTCGGATGAGCTTTGAGCGCAAGAACCTTGCTTACATAGTTCGTAAGACGAGCGACAAAGAGAACGACACGGTGCGCCTTCTTGACAAGGTTGACGGTTCGGCAATCATTTATGCACGAAGCAGGAAGCGCACGAAGGAAATCGCCAAGATGCTCAATGACAGCGGCATAAGCGCCACTTTCTATAATGCCGGACTTGAAGACGCCGTAAGGGACGAGCGGCAAAAGCTGTGGCAGGACGACAAGGTGAGGGTTATGGTGGCGACAAACGCCTTCGGCATGGGCATAGACAAGCCCGACGTGAGGTTGGTTGTGCATGTTGACAGCCCTGACTCGATTGAAGCTTACTTCCAGGAGGCAGGCCGTGCCGGGCGCGATGGAGGCAGTTCGTATGCTGTTTTGTTGTATGATGGCAACGACGGGGCTAAGCTCAAGCGCCGCATAAGCGAGACTTTCCCTGACAAAGACTTCATACGCACTGTGTATGAGCACCTTGCTTACTTTTACCAGATAGGCATAGGAAGCGGCGGCGGATGCCGTTTCGAGTTCAATATTGACAAGTTCTGCCAGTACTTCAAGCATTTTCCAGTGCCGGTCAACTCTGCCTTGGCCATATTGTCGAGGGCCGGCTACATTGAATATGAGGACGAACGCGACAACATGTCGCAGCTAAGAATGCTGCTCGGGCGCGACGAACTCTACCGCCTTGACGGCCTTACGGAGAATGAAAACAATGTTGTTACGGCTCTGTTGAGGAACTACGGCGGACTGTTCACCGATTACTGTTACATCGACGAAAGCCTTATTTCAATGCAGACGGGCTTGGAGCGCGAAGCGACATACGCCATACTGAAGGACCTGAGCCAGCGGCGCATCCTGCATTTCATACCACGTAAGAAAATACCCCACATCCGTTATACGCAAAGAAGGGAAGAGATGGAGCGGCTGGTTTTCCCCCGTGAGGTGTACGACGACCGCAAGGCGGAGTATGAGGAGCGTATAAACGCGATGATAGCATACGCCGAGAACGATTATGTTTGCCGCAGCCGCCAGCTTCTGCGGTATTTCGGCGAGGAGAAATCGACCGACTGCGGCCAGTGCGACGTGTGTCGGGCGCATAGTGGAGAGGCTGTTGACGGTGATGCGTTTGCCGCGGCAAAGCAGGAGATACTTGACCTTTTGGCCGACGGAAAGCCGCACAGCGTGGGCGAGCTTGCCAAGTGCAAGGCCGACAAGGATGTATGCAAGGAGGCCGTGGAGTATCTTATGGCGGAAGAAAAGGTACACAGCCGCGACGGCATGCTGTTCATTTGACGGCATGTTTCATGGCAACAGGAAACAAAAAGTCCGCCTTCACAACTCGTGAAGGCGGATTTTTTTTGTGTATGTATTGAGGTGGGGCAGGGCGCGTCAGGCCTGCTTGCCGGTAACTTTTTCAATGTATTCATCCAACGGGATGTACTTGGGTGACGGGCCGTACTTGTTTGCTTCAGGTTTACTGTCAAGCACACAGAAGATGAAAATGCAGATGTTTACTATGAATGAGACCACTCCTGTAACCATGACTATCGGGCTGCGGAGTGTTGACATGGCCTCGTCAATGTCGGGATTAACTGCCGCCATTGCTTCATAATATCCGCTGTTGTACATGTAGCAGATGCTGAAAATGCTAAGGGCAATCGACAGTGTCACCCACCATCCGCCTTGACCGCGGTCGTGCAACCTGCGTACAGTGACCGACCAAAGCGTCAGTTGGAGCACTATCGTGATGATGTTTTGCAGCAATTTGTCGTGTCCTACCACAAAGAATAATGCAGCTGTTGCGATGAAGTACAACAAGTAGTACCACCACAGCTCGCTGCGGCGTGCGCGTCCGTTAAAGTTTGTAAGGTTGTTCAGCACCTTTTTTACTGATTCGCCGAAGTCCAAGGACGGCAGTTTCTTTATTCCTTCCATGATAAACGTGTTTTTATGGGTTAATGTTGTTTTTACGGTTCTATTTTATTGGCATTATCAATGAAAAACGATGAGTGGACAATGAAGGATTTTCTTGTGGCGGTTTGCCTCGTATTTTCACTTTAATTCTTCATCATCCACCCATCGTTTTTCACTCCTTGTTCCCTTTTTCCAGCAGGTCGGGGCGCAGACGCTTGGTGCGTTCGTAGCTTTGCTCAATCTCCCAGTCCTTTATCTTCGCCTCGTTTCCGCTCAGCAGGATGTCCGGCACACGCCAACCCTTATATTCGGCAGGGCGTGTGTAGATGGGGGCGGAAAGCATGTCGTCCTGAAAACAGTCTGAAAGCGCGCTCTGCTCGTCGCTTATTACGCCGGGCACAAGGCGCACAATGGCGTCGGCCATCACTGCCGCGGCCAGTTCGCCGCCCGTCAGCACGTAGTCGCCTATGCTGATTTCGCGGGTTATAAGGTGGTCGCGCACGCGCTGGTCTATTCCCTTGTAGTGGCCGCAAAGTATTATTATGTTGCCCATCAGCGACAGGTCGTTGGCTACGTGCTGGTTGAACTGCTCGCCGTCGGGTGACGTGAAGATAACCTCGTCATACTCCCTTTCGGCCTTCAGCGCGCTGATGGCGCGGTCAATCGGTTCGCACTGCATCACCATACCGGCGAAGCCGCCGTACGGATAGTCGTCAACGCGCCGCCACTTGTCGGTTGAATAGTCTCGCAAGTTGTGCAGATGGATTTCCGCCAAGCCTTTTTTCTGGGCGCGTGCAAGGATTGATTCGTGCACAAAACCCTCAATCATTTCAGGCAGGACGGTGATAATGTCAATTCGCATAGCGATGCTTTTAGTGTTGAGACCCACCCCAGCCATCCCTTGGGGAGAGAACGGGTGGGTGTTGAGTACTTTGTCTTTTTACAATTCCTTTTTCAGTTTTTCCGCCATGTCGGCATACTCTTCGTCGGTGAGATAGACCTCCTGCGGATTCATGCGGAACACTCCGCCGAAGTCGGGGCCGCCTATATATTTCGGCACCAGGTGGAAGTGCAGGTGCGAAAGGGTGTCAGAGTAGGCGCCGTAGTTGATTTTGTCGGGGTTGAACACCTTTTGCATGGCGCGTGTGGTGCGTGCAACATCGGCCATGAAGGCGTTGCGTTCCTCGTCCGTAAGCAGGTTCAGGTCGTCCACATGGCCGTCGTATGCCACGAGGCAACGGCCTCGGTATGTCTGCTCCTTGAATATGAACAGGCGTGAAACACTTAGTTTTGCCACTTCAATCATAAGATTGTGCTGTGTCTCATTGTTCTGGCAATAGAGGCAGTCTTTAGGGTCGCTTTTCATTTTTCTGATTGTTTTTAATGTTTTTCGTGCGCACTTGTTGTTTGCCATAGTGCGGCTTATCTTATGCAAAGATAATGCAAACCGAGCGCACTGCAAAAGAAAAGTGAGAGAAACGAACTTTTATTTTGCAGTGCCGAGGTGCAGCTTATCTTCTACAAAGATAGCATAAAGTTATTAAAACAGCAAGTAAAGGGGCTTTATTTTGTAGAACTGTGGCTTTTCCCGGCAAATAGTAATGCGGCCGGATGGTGCTGGTGCGCGGTTGGGGCGCCTGCGGTTTCATAACATATTAGGAAGTGTTACATAACGGCTTGACATTCAATGCTTTATGAAAGGCCGTCTTTTGCGTTGTAAACGACGGTATATTGCAATGCAAAAGGCCACCTTTCACATTGTAAAAGGTGGCCTTTTGCATTGTGTCTGTTATG
>USHW01000045.1 GCA_900554545.1 uncultured Prevotella sp.
GAGACACTTCACACGTCCACTGCCTCGTGTAAGAGTAAACGCCTTCGGCATCACGGTACATCGGCACGTCTGTTGAAGATGTATCCCAGTTGTTCAATAAGCCTATGATGTAATAGTAATCTGCGAACACCAGTTCCGGTATTGCCTGCACGCTGACTGTTCCCGCATCAACAAGGAACGTCTGTCCGCTGATTATTACGTTGGCGTACACATGGCCGTTGAGCGTGCGTGTTTCGACAGCCTTGCCGTACAAAGTCTCGATGAGGCTCTGGATGTCGGCCTTGCTTGCCTTGCCTTCGTTATCAAGGTCAACCGTCATGCTCGTTGCTCCTTCCGTGAACTCTACGCGGATGTTGCCCAAAGTTGCGCCTTCAGGCAGTTGTGCGCTTGACAGCGAGAGTATCTGCACGCTGTCTTCAGTTACCGTTCCAAGGTCGATGACGGTTGTCACGCCCGTGGCCTCATAGCCCGGCAGTGCCGCCGCCGACTCTTCCTGCGGATTGCTTTGCGGCTCGGCCCAGTCGTCATACTCGTCGGTACAAGCGACGAAAGTCATCGCCGACAGCAGCAAGCCGCCTAAAAACATTATCTTTTTCATGATTGTTCTTTTTTAATTATGTTTTTTGACCTTATCTCACTTCTCCCTTGTCATAGTCGAAGTCAATGTAGAGCCTCTGTCCTGCGGCGCATGTTACCGAGTAATCCGCGCCTACGTTCTCTGCCCAGTTCGCTCCGATGTTGTAAGTTCCGCGCCAGAACAGGCTTCCGTTGTAGATGGTGAACTCTGTCTGCCACCAGCTCAACGTAGGAATGTAGATGTAAGCGCGAAGCTCGCCACTACCCGAGAATGCAGGAGACTCCCACTGTCCGCTTGCGTCTGCCGGCGCAGTCATAGCCCAAGCCGGGTCTGCCGTAGGCCAATCGCCCGTGTATGAGGCAACAGCACCTGTCACATAAGCCTCTCCCGGATAAACTTCGAGGGTTGACAACAGCTGGTTGGCCTCGCTGTCAACGGTGAACTTCATGAGTATTGCGTACCACCCTGCGTTTGCAAAGGCTATGCCGCCGTCGGCGCCTTCGCTCAGTCCGGCGTTAGCATTGTCAGTCTTGGTGGTTGTAAGTGCGTAGCCGTTGGTCTGCGAGTCGGCGCCACCCCACATCAGCGACGAGCCTGCCGCCATGTAAACCATGCCGAAGAAATTGTTTTCAGCCGAGTTGACAACGCCGAGCTGCTTGGCCTCCGTGCCGCCGCGTATTGAAGAACCGGCAACGTAAACCTCGGTAGGAGCTGTGGCGATGTAAGAAACCACAACCTTAGGCAGCGTGATTACGTTGGATGCGCACCAGCCTACGTCAGTGCCGTTGATGTGCGCCACGAGGCGGATGTATGCCGGCATGACTATGCCGGAGGGGTCAGCGCCGTTGTTGGCAGCCTGATACAGGGCTACGATTGCGTTGTTAAGCTGCACTCCGTTCACGTTCATGTTTGCGGTGGTGTACGAGTCTTCGAGAGTCCTGTACGATATGTCGCCGGGAACATCAACAGTTGTTACCGACCTGAAGTTCTCGTCAAGCGACACCTGGACCTGATACACAGTGGCTGCGGGGAAACCGTATGCCGGCTGCGTGGTTGTAAGGTTTACGCTCTCCGCGTTCGACAGGTCGTAAGTGTTGTTCTCGGCATACGCCGGAGTGTTAAGCACGAAGCTATCCGGCGTGCGCAACGTGGGGTTGCTGTCGTCGTCGTTCTCGCACGATGTCATCAACGGCACAGCCACTAATGCCAACGCACCGGCGAACAGGCTTTTTATAATGTCTTTCATAAAAGTCTCTTTTTATTATTTGAAATACTGTTGCATTAATAACCTTCGTTCTGCGAAAGGTTGCCGTTGTTCCTTATGTCGTCGGCCGGAATAGGATAAACGTTGTAGTGTGACGATACTGACGTACCTTCGGCTACGCCGCCCTTCCAGTCCCAGATGTACTTGCTGCCAGCGAAACAGCCGAAGCGCACGAGGTCGCTGCGGCGACGGCCTTCCATGAAGAACTCGCGGCACCACTCGTCAAGGATGTCCATCTCTGAAGTGATAGACGCCAACAGGCGCGTATGGGCGCGGCCACGCAGCTCGTTGATGTCGGCGAGCGCGTCGTTAAGGTTGCCGCTCAGGCGCCACTTCGCCTCGGCGCGTGTCAGGTAAGCCTCGGCGAAACGTAACAGAGGAATGTCCGTATCGGCCCATGACGGGTCACTGCCTGCGGTATTGTCGCTGTTGAGGTTGGTCCACTTAACAGGCGAGAGTCCGTCAGTGAAACCGCTGATTTCATCGGTTCCCGTCTTGCGCACGCCGTTGGCACATCCGCTGTAAAGCAACGCACGGTCGTCTCCTGCACGGCTGATGACGTCAGCCACGGTTGTACCGTACTGTTCGTCGAGCTGTGCCACATCCGCCTGAGAAAGACTGGCATCGGCAGCTTCAGTTGCGAGGGGCACGTCAGAGAGTGACGGGAAGAACTTTTTGGTCAACGCCTCACGTGCGAAAAGACAAGTCCAGGTCTCCTTCATTCCGTAAACCGGCATCTGGCTGCTGCGCGCACCGGCAATAAGCATGACCGAACCGCCGTACTGGCGCGTCCTAAGACCGTCCTGACGGATGGGCAGGATGATTTCCTGCATGGCCTCTGAGTTCCTGTCGTTGTCGGCCATGAACAGCTGTGCGTAGCCTGAGTTGCCGCTCTTCTCGTTGCGTGCAAGGTCGTAAGCACCGCTGTTTATCAGCAAGTCGCAGTAGTCGATGGCCTTCTGGTAATCCCTCACTGCACCCTTCGTGTACACCTCGGAGTTGAGGGCGAGGCGCGCATGGAGCATGTATGCCGCACCACGGTCAGCGCGTCCGAAGTTCTCAGAGTTGTTATATTCGCCCACTTCGGCCATGAGCGGCTCTATCTCTGTAAGCTCCTTGTCAAGCCAGTCGTAGAGTTCAGCTCCGCTGTATTCCACCGGAAGCTCGGTGATGTTGAACTCGGTCTTGAACGGCGACTTGCCGAACAGGTCGAGCATGTACCAATAATGCAGGGCGCGGAGGAAGCGGACTTCCGCACGGTTGCGGCTGTTCTCCTCGTTGTCGGCCACGGTTGTAAGGTAGTTGTTGAACAGCGTGATGTCGTAAGTCAGACGGGTATATGCCCACTGCACACGGATTGAGCTGGAGTTCCAGTTCATCATCGTGATTTGCGGAATATCCGTATCGGTCTGCCAAGCCCACATCAATTCGTCGGTAGGCAGCTCCTGGAGGTTGAACGTGGTACGGTAGAAGCCCGATTCGCCCTCGTCGTCGCTCAAGTCACCGTTTCCTGCGCCTCCGTCCTGGCCGGTAAGGCCGAGCGTGGCGTAGCATTTTGCCAGCAGGCCCATCGGGTCAGCATCGGGAGACGACTGCGGGTCGATTGAACCTATGTCCAAATCGTTGACACAGCCGGTAAGGCCTACGGTCAATACGGCTGCCGCTATAGTCTTTATGAATGTCTTTTTCATTGTTGTTTCCTTTTATTTCGTTATGTAAAACATTAACGCAGACCTTAGAAATTAAGGTTAAGTCCGAGCTGGAAGCTCAAAGGACGCGGATACGGGTTGCTGTCGATACCGCTTGAAACCTCCGGGTCAAGTCCTTTGTACTTCGTTATTATGAACGGGTTTTGTACCGTAAAGAACACACGTCCGGAGAAGTAATCCTGGTTGTTGTACTTCAACAGGGCCGGGAACGAGTATCCGAGAGTTATGTTCTGGCACTTCAGGTAAGAAGCGTTGCGCACGAAGTAGTCGCTAAGATAGTACTCCGAACCGCCCGTGCCGGTAAATCCGAGGTCGATGGCGGCCTGTGTCGTGTTGCTGTAAGCGCTGTTCGAGTAAAGTCCGCTTGAGCTTACTGCCGCCTTGTTTGACAGGAAGTCGTAGTAAACGTAGTTGCCGAGAGAAGCACGGAGCGCGAAGCTCAAGTCCCAACGCTTGTAGAGGAACTTCATGGTGAGGCCCATGTAAACGTCGGCTGCCGGGCTGTGGTAGAAGTAACGGTCGTCGCTGTTGATGATGCCGTTGCCGTCGCGGTCGACGAAAGCTCCCTCGATGGGCTTGCCGTTCTCGTCGTAAACCTGCTGGTAAACCCAGAACGAGTTGGCCGGCTGGCCTACGGTGTGCGCCTGTACGTGGGTAACGTTACCCCTTGATATTGTTCCGCCAGACTGAACGATATAGCCGTCGTCGCCACCGATGAGTTCGGTTATCTCGTTGTGGTTCCAAGAAACGTTGTACTGTACGTCCCAGGTGAAGTCCTTGGTAACGATTGGTTTCGCGCCGATAGAGAATTCAACACCGTAGTTCTTGAGCGAACCGATGTTCTGCGCCATGCGCTGCGCGAAGTTCATCAGCGCCGGTATGGTTACCTCCTGGATAAGGTCTGTCGTCTCGCGGTAGTATCCGTCGATGTTGGCGGTGATGCGGTTGTTGAGGAACGCGAAGTCAAGTCCGGCGTTCCATGTCGTCGTTGTCTCCCAGGTAAGCTCGGGGTTGTACCTGTCCGAGCGCACTGTATAATAATAGGTGTCGCCGAAGGGGTACTGAGCGTACGAGTTGCTGGTGGTGTAAAGCGGCGAGTAAAGGAAGTCGTAGCCGATGTCCTGCTGACCGGTCTGTCCCCAGCCGAGGCGGAGCTTAAACTCGTTCCACCACTTGAGGTTCTTCATGAACTTCTCGTCGTTGATGCGCCATGCCAACGCTACAGAGGGGAAGTAGCCCCACTTGTGGCCTTTGGCGAAGCGTGAAGAACCGTCGGCACGGAACGTTGCGGTGAGCATGTAGCGGTCGAGCAGCGTATAGTTCACGCGGCCGAAGTAAGACACGAGCGAGTTGTGCGTAGCCCACTCCTGCTCATCCTTCGACGAAACGTTGTAAGCCACGTCGTTGTAGCTGTCCCAGCCGCTGCCGGCGTTCCATCCGTTGCGGTGGTAGTGTGACTCCTCGCCGCCCACCATTACGTCAATGTTGTGAGCGCCGAATGTGTGCTGGTACTGTGCGTAGGCGTTGGCCGTGATGCTGTACTTGTAGTACTTCGTCACGCCGTTCCAGCCGTAGTAGTTGTTGTCGTAAGAATACGGCGATGTCCAGTCGTCCTGCGTACTTGAAGTATACTGTCCGCCGAAGCTTGCGTGCAGGTGCAGGTCCTCGAAGCCGTGAATCTTGTAATCCATCTCGATGTTACCCGTGAAGTCGCTCGAATGGGCGATGCAGCTCTTTTGGTTGAGGTAGGCCACGGGGTTCTGCGGAGTGTTGGTATTTGACGTGTAAGTCCAGTTCGGGTCAGGATAAGCGTCAGTTCCCTGGTAGTTCTGGTAGTATCCGCCGAAGAACGCGTCGCCTATTGCGCTGTGGTCGTAGACGGGACGTGTGGGGTCCATCGCCAGTGCGCCGCCGACAACTGCACCTGCGTCAACATAGCTGTCTTTCTCGGCCATGAACTTAGCCGTTACGTTGAAGTTCAAGTGGTCGTCGAGGAACGACGGCGCGAGGTTTACCGACGCGTTAAAACGCTTCATGTAAGAGTTCTTTATGATACCGCTGTCGCTCTGGTATCCGGCCGACACACGGTAAGGCATGTTCTTCAGTCCGCCGGTGATTGAGAGGTTGTGGCTTGTGCTGACAGCCGTGCGGAAGATTTCGTCCTGCCAGTCGGTGTTGGCCGTGCCGAGTGCTGCGGCTCCTTCGCCGATTACGTCAGCCACGAGCGCGCGGTACTGGTCGCCGTTCAACACGTCGTAACGCTTCTGCGTGGTTGAGATTGTCACGTCGCCGTTGTACGAGAACTTGGGTCCCGTGCCCTTGCGTCCTTTCTTCGTGGTGATGATGATGACACCGTTCGACGCGCGCGAACCGTAGATGGCTGTTGCCGAAGCGTCCTTCAGCACGGTGAAGGTCTCGATGTCGTTCGGGTTAATCATCGCCATCACGTTGCTCATGCCGGTAGCCGTATTATTGTCGATGGTCAGACCGTCGACAACGAGCAACGGGTCGTTGCTCGCGTTCAGCGACGAGCCGCCGCGGATTCGGATTTGCGCTCCGGCACCCGGCGAACCTCCGGCTGTGATAACATCGACACCGGCCACCTTGCCCACGAGCATGTCAGAGGCGCTGCTGGTGATACCCTTGCTCATCTCGTCGGGCTTGATTGCCGTCACGGAGCCGGTCAGGTCTTCCTTCTTGGCGCGGCCGTAACCGATAACCACAACGTCGGTGAGCAGCTGGGTGTCGTCCTGCAACGTTACGACCATGTTGGCCGAAACGGGCAGTTCCACCGTCTTGTAGCCGATGTAAGACACTTGTATTTTCGCTCCTGGCGCGGCCTTGATTGTAAAGTTGCCGTCAAAGTCGGTTATGGCTCCGCCGTCCTGCCCTATGACACGGATGGTGGCACCGATAATCGGTTCGCCGGAAGCATCTTTCACGATACCTTTGACGTCATTCTGCGCAAAGGCTCCTACTGATAGGAACAGTCCAATCAACAAGGACATGAGCCTAACAGGGGTCTTGAATTTTACCTGCTTCATCATTCTGTACTTTTAAAGTTAACATTAAATACAAACATATACTATTTAAATTGGTTTTCACGGTCACATTCCCTAATGCAGTCGTAAAGGTAAGTTTTCAGGTTTCGGTAATGCAAAATTAAGCCTAATTATGATGTGTAGTTCTTTATTTAACAGAAAAGAACAATCTGTGTTGCGCAAACGGTTGCATCCGGCGGCGGCCGCCCGTTTTGCGAAAGACGGCCTTTTGCAAGACGAAAGGTGGCCTTTTACACGACAAAAGACGGCCTTTTGCAGGCCAATATGCCACCTTTTGCAAAGCCGCTGGCATGCAACCGTTTGCGCATCTGTTTCCTTAAATAATATAAGGTGTAAAAGACAGCATTGTAAGCCTTTGAGTAATTTTGCAGCGGTAGTGGCAGACAGGAATTGCAGTGACGATGCTCCACATTCCGCGCGTTTGCATTATCTTTGCAAAAAGATAAGGAGCGCACGGGAAATTGCGGCAAGCTCACATCCGACTCGTCTGCATTATCCTTGCAAAATAAACCACAAGTATGCCAAAGGAAAACACAGTCCTGACGATGAAAGACATAGCCCGAGAACTCGGGGTGTCGGTAGCCACGGTGTCACGCGCCTTGAAAGGCAGCACGCGCATAAGCCGCGAAAAGCGCGAGGCAATAGTAGCCTACGCCAAGGAACACAAGTTCAGCCCCAACCCTATGGCCGAATCGCTGCGCAACAGGCGCACGATGAAAATAATAGGGGTCATCATACCGCAGTTCACGCACTTCTATTTCTCGTCAATCCTTGCCGGGATAGAGGACGAGGCGCTGAAATACGGCTACCGCCTGCTCGTGGCGCAAAGCGACGAAGACTACGAGCGCGAGGTGGAAACATGCCGCGCGTTCTACGAGAACAAGGTGTGCGGCATCATAGTATCGCAGTCGAAGAACACATACAGGTACGACCACTTCCAGGAACTGATGGACAAGGGCGTGCCGCTCGTATTCTACGACCGCATCTGCACGGGCGTGAACTCGAGCCGCGTAACCGTTGACGACTACATGGGGGCTTACGCCGCAGTGGAATACATGATAAACACCGGATGCCGCAGGATTGCCTTCTACGGCTCGTCCATGAAGATGGAAATATCAAAAAACCGCTATAACGGATGGCACGACGCCCTGCGCAAGCACGGGCTTGACCCCGAGGGATGCGTCCGCATGGAGTGCGACAACCGCGAGGACGCCGAGCGCGTCACCCCTGCCGTGCTCGAGTCAGACAACCGCCCCGACGCTTTCTTCGCCATAAACGACGACACCGCCATCGGCATAATGTACACCGCAAAGCGCATGGGGCTACGGGTGCCCGACGACATTTCCGTATGCGGCTTCACCAACGGCCAGCGCGCGGTGGCCTGCGACCCGATGCTCACCACCGTGGAGCAGAACGGATACGAGGTGGGACGGCTTGCAGCCGACATCCTTATAGGCAAAGCCGAGGGGCGGATACCCGTGGACAAGGTGGAGAAACGCGTGGTGAGGACACGCCTGATAGTAAGGGGAACAACGAAAACAATGTGACACCCACCCCTACCCTCCCCAAGGGAGGGGGTTGGATTACAATCTCTTGCCACACCCTTGAATGCATATCAAGCTCCCTCCCTTGGGGAGGGCTGGGGTGGGTATTGGTCGATAAACTTAATTACCTTAAACAATGAATAACGGATTAAAAAGGAAACCCGACTTGAGTTTCGCAAAGCTATGGAATCTTAGCTTCGGTTTTTTCGGCGTACAGATAGCCTACGCCCTTCAGAGCGCCAACATCAGCCGCATTTTCGCGACGCTTGGCGCCGACCCTCACAGCCTTAGTTACTTCTGGATTTTGCCTCCGCTGATGGGCATCGTGGTGCAGCCCATCGTGGGAACATTGAGCGACAAGACATGGTGCCGCTTCGGACGGCGCATCCCTTACCTGTTCGTGGGCGCCCTGGTGGCCCTCATCGTGATGTGCCTTCTGCCCAATGCAGGCTCGCTGGGCATGGCGGTGTCAACGGCGATGGTGTTCGGCCTCGTGTCGCTTATATTCCTCGACACAAGCATCAACATGGCTATGCAGCCGTTCAAGATGCTCGTAGGCGACATGGTTAACGAAAAGCAGAAGGCCCTGGCCTACTCCATACAGAGCTTCCTGTGCAACGCCGGCTCGCTCGTGGGCTACGTGTTCCCGTTCTTCTTCACGTTCATCGGCATCAGCAACGTGGCCGCAGAGGGTGTGATACCCGACTCCGTGATTTACTCTTTCTACATAGGCGCGGCCATACTCATCCTCTGCGTCATCTACACCACGGTGAAAGTGAAGGAGATGCCGCCGAAGGAATACGCCGAATACCACGGACTCGACAAGCCGCTCAACGAGGAGAAGGCCAACTGGTTCAAGCTGCTACGCAACGCTCCGTCGGCATTCTGGACTGTAGGACTTGTGCAGTTCTTCTGCTGGGCGGCGTTCCTCTATATGTGGAACTACACCAACGGCGCGATAGCCGAGACCTGCTGGAACACTACCAACACCGCTTCAAAGGAGTTCCAGGCGGCAGGCAATTGGGTGGGAATACTCTTCGCCGTGCAGGCCATCGGCAGTGTGTGCTGGGCGGTGGTGCTTCCGCGCTTCAAGGCGCGCAAGGTTGCATACGCGCTTAGCCTCCTGCTGGGCGGCGCGGGCTTCATGATGGTGCCTTACATCACTGACCAGTACCTGCTCTTCGTGCCCTACCTGCTTATCGGATGCGCATGGGCGGCCATGCTGGCTATGCCCTTCACCATTGTGACCAACGCCCTCAACGGCAGCCACATGGGCACATACCTCGGCCTGTTCAACGGCACTATATGCATACCTCAAATCATAGCGGCGGCTCTCGGCGGCGTTGTGCTGAGCCTTGTAGGCAGCCATCAGAGCAGCATGATGCTCGTTTCGGGCGTACTCCTCGTGCTCGGCGCGCTGAGCGTTGGCATCATCAAGGAAACATCCGGCGAGAAGTAGCACAGCAACACATAACATCTTGATGTTCAGGATGTTACAAACACCATTCCAAAAGGCCACCTTTTACACGCTAAAAGGTGGCCTTTTGGCTTGCAAAAGACGGCCTTTTGCATTGCAATTTGCCGTGTTTTAAATTGAGAATGGACAATTGATAATTGAGAATTATGATTACCTTCAAGGCTGTCTGCCAACAAGGCAAATCATAATCATCAATCCTCCATTCTCAATTTTCAATTAAATAAATACCCAATCACAGCCATCCCGAAGGGAAGGAGCTTGATTACCTGTTTTTATTTTACAAAAAGTGGGGTTGCGGTTAAGTGGCACGGGCCTCTCAAACGTATTAATAATAAGGTGGCGGCATTCGCCGTCGCCGCAGCGGATTATGTTCTGAAGGGAAAAGAAAAACATTAAACAACATAGCATGAAGGCAAAACAACTATTCTGCGCGAGCGCGGTGCTGTTCGCGTTTTTCATCCAAGGCTTCTGCGACATCGTGGGCATCTCGTCCGAATATGCCCGCGAAGCGTTCGGCTGGAGCCACACCATGGCCGGCTTCCTGCCGTCGATGGTGTTCGTGTGGTTCCTGTTCGTAAGCATCCCCGTTGGCATAAAGATGAACAAGTGGGGGCGCAAGAACACGGTTCTAATCGGCATGGCCGTCACCGTCATAGGTATGCTCGTGCCCCTTGCAGGCTCTGCGTGGGCGTGCCTTGTGGGCTACGCCGCCCTCGGCATCGGCAACACGATGCTGCAAGTGTCGCAGAACGCGCTTGTGCGCAACGTGTTCACCGACGAAAAGCTGCTTACCAGCAGCCTCACCGCAGGCCAGGTGGTAAAGGCAGTGTCGTCGTTCTGCGGCCCGTTCCTTATGCTTTTCGCCGTCAACGTATTGGGCGGAGGCGACAAGGCGTCGTGGTATCTCGTGTTTCCGGTGCTCGGCGCGCTGACGCTTCTCAGCGCCCTGTGGCTCTGGCTGTCGCCCATCGAGCGCGAACCGGCGGAGAACAGCGACGTGTCGGTAGGCAAAACGCTCTCGCTTTTGGGCGACAAGACAATACTGCCGCTCTTCCTCGGCATCTTCTTCGCTGTGGCGATAGACGTCGGCACGAACTTCGTCAGCTCCAAGGTGATGATTGACCGCTTCGGCTGGGATGTCACCGAGGCCGGCATCGCGCCGCAAGTCTACTTCATCTGCCGCACCATTGGCGCGTTCCTCGGCGTGTTCGTGATGACACGCGTGCCGTCGGTCACTTACTTCCGGTGGAACATCGTGGCGTGCATAGCCGTCATTCTTGGCCTCGCCTTCTGCCCTCTCGGCTCTGCGGCGACGCTCGCCCTCATCGGCGCGGTGGGCTTCCTGTGCAGCTGTGTGTTCCCTACAATCTACTCGGCAGCCGTTCAGCAGGCGCCAGAAAAGGCCAACCTGATTTCCGGCCTGATGATTACAGCCGTGGCAGGAGGCGGCGCGGCCACTCCTCTCATAGGCTGGGCGACCGACAGCTTCGGCTCAATCACCGCCGGAGTGTGCGTCCTCCTGCTCTGCGCCGGCTACCTTACATACTGCGCTTTCCTGTGCAAGAACAAGTGATAAGTTGACAAGGGACGAAAGACAAGTCGACAAGGGACAAGAGACAAGTCAACAAGGAACGAGAGACAAGTCAACAAGTATTTGTTGGCAAGGCACATATCCTTGTCTGCTTGTCTACTCGTCAACTAAACAAAACAATATGAAGAAACTTATATTTTCAATCGCCATCACGCTGCTGCCTGCCGCCATGCAGGCGCAGTATGTATCAGAGGTTTGGTGTCCCGACAACGGCGACGGGACATATACCAACCCAGTGCTTTACGCCGACTACAGCGACCCCGACGCCTGCGCGGTGGGTGAAGACTACTATCTTACGGCAAGTTCGTTCAACTGTATGCCCGGACTTCCTATCCTCCACTCCAAGGATTTGGTAAATTGGGAAATCATAGGGCACGCCCTTCAGGAGCAGACTCCTCGCGAGGTGTTCGACCAAGCGGCGCATGGCAAGGGCGTGTGGGCGCCCGCCATACGCCATCATGACGGCGAGTTCTACATCTATTGGGGCGACCCCGACCACGGAATAATGATGGTTAAGACCACCGACCCTCGCGGACAGTGGAGCCAGCCGGTATGCGTAATCGAGGGGAATGGCATGATTGACCCCTGCCCTCTTTGGGATGATGACGGCCGTTGCTACATTGTCTACGCCTACGCAGGCAGCCGCGCCGGACTGAACAGCGTGCTGACAATGCGCGAACTGTCGGCTGACGGCACACGGGCTATCAGCTCTCCGCGCATAGTATTTGACGGAGGACAGGTTAACCACACGACGGAAGGGCCTAAACTGTACAAGCATGACGGCTGGTATTGGATTATGTGCCCGGCCGGCGGAGTGCAACACGGATGGCAGCTGGCCATGCGCAGCAAGAACATCTACGGCCCATACGAGTGGAAAGTGGTGATGGCGCAAGGCTCGACCAGCGTCAACGGCCCACATCAGGGCGCGTGGGTACACACCGCAAAGGGTGAAGACTGGTTCCTGCACTTCAACGACAAATACGAATATGGCCGCGTTGTGTACCTTCAACCGGTAACATGGAAGGACAATTGGCCCGTCATGGGGCGCGTGCCCGGCAAGGGTTACTGCGGCGAACCGTACACAACCTTCCGCAAGCCGGCGTCCTCATCTACAACGATAGTCAATCCGCAGGAAAGCGACGAGTTCAATTCAACCGAGTTAGGGAAGCAATGGCAGTGGCACGCCAACTACTCGCAGATGTTCGGAATGCCTACCAACACGGGCTGCCTGCGCCTTTACACGCATTACCTCGGCGGCGAGGCGAAGAGCCTGTGGGAAGCTCCGAACCTGCTGTTGCAGAAACTTCCGGCGCCGACTTTCACCGCAACGGCCAAGCTGCGCTTTGCTTCCAAGGAGCAGGGGCAATATGGCGGCATCGTAATAATGGGCATGAACTATCAGGCTTTGGTAGTAAACCGCACGGGCGACGGTTTCTCTCTGGAGCTGAGACACTGCAAGGGGGCTGACACCGGCGGTGTAGAGACGGTTGAAACGCTGGCCCAGCTCAAGCCGACCGAGCGTGACACAATACCCTATTCGCCTGCAATCTACATCGACATTTACATGCGCATGAACGTGAGCGGCGGCAAGTGCCAGATGGCCTACAGCCTCGACGGCAAGCGTTTCAAGAACGCAGGCGCACCGTTCGCCATGCGGCAGGGCAAATGGATAGGAGCGAAAATGGGATTTGTAAGCGAAACCCGGCAGACAAGCGGCAACCGCGGATGGATTGATGCCGACTGGTTCAGGGTGGAAGGATTTAAAGGTGAGAAGGTGAAAAGGTGAGAAGGTGAGACGTTTCAATCACATGTTGCTATATCGTTGATAATCAAGACCTTTCCAAAAGGCCATCTTTTACAATGCAAAAGGCCGTCTTTTACAAGCTAAAAGACGGCCTTTTATAATGCGGTTTACGGTCTTTTGAAAATGAGGCGATGTCAAGTCATCGCCTCATCACTTTCCAACCGCCATTTTATCGAGTTCTTTTCTCACCCTTTCACCTCCTCACCCTTTCACCTTTCCACCTTTTTTCTCACCTTCTCAACGTCTCACTTTCTCACCTTTTCTTCGCCATCATCAGCGCTTCAAGGTAGTAATAGTCGGCATAGATGATGCTGGCGTCAATCTCGCTGCCGGCCGGATGGTGGCCTGTGCTGTGCATGAGGAAGGACACGTTGCGGTCGCCGCTCTGGTATCTGTCCGTGCTCAGGCATTCGAGCGAGCGCATGGCGAAGTCGCGGTAGGCCGCGCCCTTCTCGCCGCCGACATATTCTGACAGTTCAAGCAGCGCGCTGGCAACCACGCAGGCGGCGCTTGCGTCCTTGGGAGCATTGGCCGACGGGTCGTCAAAGTCCCACTTCGGCACCATGTCATCACTTGTTTCCTTCAGCCGACGGATGTACACATCGGTCACTTTCTGCGCGAAGTCGAGGAACACCTTTTCACGCGTGTACCTGTAAACTAACGTATATCCGTAGATTGCCCAGCTCTGTCCGCGCGCCCACATCGACGAGTCGGAATAGCCTTGGTGCGTTACACCCTTGACAAAATCGCCCGTCAGCGTGTCGTAAACGGCCACATGGTAGCAGCTTCCGTCAGCGCGGAAGTGGTGCTTCATCGTCGTCTTGGCGTGCGCCACTGCCAAATCGTACAGCAGCGGATTGCCTCCGTTCCTCGCAGCCCAGAACATCATGTCGAGATTCATCATGTTGTCCATGATTGTGTTGTGGCCTCCAAACATGCCAACGTTGCGCGGCCACGACAGCATTGTGCCCACAAGGGGGTTGAACAGAGTGGCTATCGTGTCGGCTGAAGCCAGTATCGCCTCCTTATAGTCTGCCCTTGCGGTGGCATCGTAGCCCTTGCCGAATGAGCAGAACATGAGGAAACCGAGGTCATGGTCGAACGCCGGGCGGTAAGCCAGAGGTCTCAAAGACTCCGTGTAGCCCTCTGCGGCGCGGCGCACGGCCTCGTCGCGCGTGCATTCGTAGTCCATCCACAGTATGCCGGGCCAGAAGCCGGAGCACCACTCCTCGGCCGTTGCCTTGCGGCAGTTCCACCCTTGCTGCTTGTCGGTAGACAGGATGTTGCGCGGTTCCATTGTGAAGTCATAGCCGCCGTCGGCTTTCTTCAGTTCGGCCAACGCCTTCTTTATCTGCCCGTGGCAGTATTCCAACTGGCGGTCAACGTCCAGTCCCTGCGCCGACAACGGCAACACAGCCGCCACCATGGCGCACATTATCGTTGAAAGTCTTTTCATATAGCTTGTTTTTTATTGTTTTTATTTGTCGAAAGTAACGTCTTCCACATGCTCGCCGATGAAGATGTTGGCGAAGTCCGCCGTCTTATACCACGCCGGTTTGCCGGGCATGGTGTCGTAGATGGCCTTTCCGTTGATTACAAGGTTTCTGAACCTGATGCCCTTCACCTTGCGTCCGCCGTCATATCCGGTGATTATCGACATGTTGGGTTGCGCCCCGTTGTATGTCAGTCCGTCAACGGTTATGTTCTCGATGCCGCGTCCCGGAGCCGAGCAATACTTCTTGTTGAAGCACACGCGGAAGTTGAACAGCATGCCGCAGCGCAGGCTTTCCACCCTGAAATTGCGGAAAGTGATGTCACGGACGAGTATGTTGTCGCCGTTGTTGATGCCGATGCAGCCCTGATAATCTATCTGTTTCTCGGCCTGGTCGAGTATGTCGATGTCCTCGTAGACAACTTTTTCAATCACTTCATTCCTGCTAATGTCGCCGTGAAGGCCAATCATTATCGGGTGGGCGACGTCCGCCCAATATACGGCATCAGTCACCTTGATGTTGCGGCAGCCGCCTTTGTAGTCCTTGCGGGTGCAGTATATGGTTGAGCAATCATCGCTTGTGCGGCAGAAAACGTGGTTGTACGTCACGTTGTTCGATGCAAACACGTTCATGCCGTCACCCCATCCGTACCAGCTTATGCACTTTGCGTTACTCACACTGACGCTGTCGCTGCCGCCGACAGGCAGCTGGGTGGTCACCGGGCCGTCAACAACTACGTTCTTTGAGTACCTCACCATGATGCCCTCTTTCTGCCTTCCGGGGTTCACTATGCCGTGACCTATGATGCGGACGTTGTCCGACCGGTACGTTGAAACCCAGCCCTTGATGTACGCTCCGCCGTCGATGAACAGCGTTTCGCCGGTCTTCAAGTGGATGGAGTCACCCTTCAGGTCGTAATATCCGGGGCCGTAATAACGCACGTTCCTGCCCTTCTTCACCTTAGGTTGCGGCGCGTTGGCGAACAGTTGCAGGTTATTGAAGATGTCGCCGTTCACCTCCACCGATATGTTTCGCGGCCTGTCGAGGTGGAAAGTCAGCCTGTCGCCGCTCACGGTGGCGGCTATTCCGTATGACAAAGGTCTCACACGGCAGCTGTCAATGCGGCCTTTCACGTTGGTAACTTCCACTTCCACCTCGCCGTCGAAGTCGAAATAAGCCACTGACGACGGCACAGGAGTATGCCGTCCGGCCTCCACCCTATCGACATTCCACAAATAAGTGTCAACCGTCTGCCACTCTCCGCCGGTGAGCCTCACCCTCACACGGAAGTCATCATTTAGCGGAGCGCCCTTCGGGGCAGGATAAGTCACGAGGCTTGCGGCCTGCACCAACACGGCGGCACACAGCGCAATACAGGATAAAAACAGCTTTTTCATCGTTATTCTGTCTTGTTCCAATATACTACATAACGTTCATGATGAACATCATAAAACGGCTTTACCTCAACGCCTTGCCGCGTCTTGAAGGTCAACGGGCCTGTCTTTTCAAGCTCTGACGCGCCCTTTATCCGCGCCTTTTCAGCCGCAGAGGCAGGCACCTGATAGTCGAACGTATAATAATCGTTGTGCTTCGTGGGGTCGCTGAACGGACTGTCAACATGCCCGAGGCATCCGGCCATCACCACGGGACCGTACATCAAGGCCACACGCGACGGGTCGCCATTAACCGCTTCCTCGCGTAACTCCATGCCGTAGGTCACCTCCACGCGGTCGCCGCTGCGCCACTTGCGCTTCAACACGGCGTCTCCCTTGCCGAGCTTCACCCTCTTTCCGTTAACGCGGACAGCCATCGACACCGCCCACCACGGACGACGAAGGTGCATGGCGAACTCTTTTGCCTCGCCGCCTACGGTCAATGTCACCGCTCCCGACCGCGGAAAGTCGGTCTCCTGACGAACGGTTGTGCCGCCCCAAGTGACCTCCGAGGGTATAAATAGGTTTACATACAGGGCATTGTCGGTATGGAAATAAATATAGGAAGCATATCCGACGTGGCTCTCGAAGCCTGAACCCACGCAGCACCAAAAGCTGTTCATCGGCGTGGAATACAGTCGGTAAGCCCCCGTAAGCAGCGGAGTGAAATAGGTAACCATGCCCGTCTGCGGGTCTTGCTGACCGAGAATATGGTTGAATATGGCGCGCTCCATGTAGTCGGCGGCGGCCTTGTCGGCGTTCCATGAGAACACTTTTGAGGCCAATTTCAGCAGGTTGAACGTGCAACAGTTCTCCCCGTCATAGCCGGTAAGGTGCTTGTGCTGCTCCGAAGGAGGGAAAAGGTGCTCCTTGTCCGACACTTCCCCCGTAACGAAAGCATGTTCTTGCGACAGCGTGCGGAACAAAAGCTCGGCCGCACGGCGGCTCTCTTCGCTGCCGGTCAGGTCGTAGTTGCGGCACTCGCCGAGCAGTTTCGGTATGAAAGTGTTGGCGTGCGCCGTGCCAAGGTCGGCGTTTCCGGCCTTCAACGGGTCAATTTTCTCGTTGTGATAGAAGAAGCGCGCCGTCTCAAGAAAGCGCCCGTCGCCGGTGATTTGGTACAGCTGGTACATCGCATCGTTAAAACCGCCGAACTCGTTGCGCAGCATACGGCGGCGCACATCGTCGCCGAGGGCGTGCGTCTTGCCGTAGGCCCACTCGCCCATGCGCTTCGCCACGGCCAGCGCAGTGTCGTTGTGGCACATCGTGTACTGGTCGATGAGTCCCTGAAGTATCTTGTGCAGCGTGTACCACGGCGCCCAAACGCTCTTTCCCTGTATGTTGCGGTCAATCAATCCCTGCCCGAACGCCGAGAGATAACCAGTGCCGTAGGCGCGCTGCACCTCGTCAAGTCCGACCACGATGCTGTCGGCCTTGGCCTTGACGGCCGTGCTTCCTGTCTGTGCGTAGAGATTGGCAAGGGCCGACATGATATGCCCCGTGATGTGGCCTCGCAGGTCGCAGTCGAGCGACTCCCAGCCGCCGAGCTTTTCAACCGAGTCGTATCCGCCCTCAAGCCCCGAAAACACTCCGGCCGTATTGCGGAAACTGTGCAGCAGGCTCTTCGCCGGTATGGACATCATCCACGCCGAGTCGCGCTCGAAATTGTCATGAAAACGTGAGGGCAACAGCCTCACCTCGCCCAGCGCGAACGGCCTTACAGCCTCTCCGCCGTATGCCTTGACGGCAAGCGTCATGGCAGCCGCCCCCACCGGCAGGCACAACTTTATAC
>USHW01000046.1 GCA_900554545.1 uncultured Prevotella sp.
GTCTGGGCGCGAACGAGGCTCCCCCGGCCATCATCTCGTCGTTCCTCGGCAAGCAGCTGTCAGAACTTTTAGACCACATCGAGAACAGCGACCGCGACGACCTGTTCAACGTCGAGGGCAAGCAGGGCATGAAGCTCGACATACCTGAAATCCCCGAGCTGCTCATCGACAACACCGACCGCAACCGCACCAGTCCGTTCGCCTTCACGGGCAACCGCTTCGAGTTCCGCGCCGTTGGCTCCGAGGCCAACTGCGCCAGTGCCATGATTGCGCTGAACACGGCTGTGGCCGAGGCTCTTGTTGACTTCAAGCGCCGCGTTGACGGGCTGATTGCCAACGGTTCTGACACCACAAGCGCGATAATCGACATTCTGCGCGCCGACATCAGGACGTGCAAGCCCATACGCTTCGACGGCAACGGATACTCCGACGAATGGGTGGAAGAGGCCAAGCGCCGCGGACTTGACTGCGAGACGAGCTGCCCAATCATATTCGACAACTACCTGAAGGACGAAAACGTGAGCATGTTCGAGTCAATGAACGTGATGAACCGCAAGGAGCTTGAGGCGCGCAACGAGGTTAAATGGGACACTTACACCAAGCGAATACAGATTGAGGCGCGTGTGATGGGCGACATCACGATGAACCACATCGTGCCCGTGGCCACTCATTACCAGAGCCGTCTGGCGAAGAACGTAATGGACATGCGCCAGATTTTCCCCACCGACAAGGCCGACAAGCTGTGCGCACGCAACATGAAGCTCATCGAGGAGATAGCCGAGCGCACGCAGAAGATTGAGACGGGCGTGGAGGAACTCATCAACGCACGCAAGGTGGCGAACAAGATTGAGAGCGAACGCGAGAAGGCGATAGCCTATCACGACACCGTAGCCCCGAAGATGGAGGAAATACGTTACGAGATAGACAAGCTGGAGCTTATCGTCGCCGACGAGCTGTGGACGCTGCCGAAGTATCGCGAGCTGCTGTTCATCAGGTAGAAGTTAAAGAAGTTATAGAAGTTATCACTCGCTTCGCTCGTTAGAAGTTAAAGCCATTACCCTTGTCAGTTGACAAGTAACGGGTAACAAGCAAACAAGGCATTTGTCTTAACTTCATAACTTCTTTACACCTTAACTCCAAAGGTAATGGCTTTAACTTCTAACGAGCGAAGCGAGTGATAACTTCTATAACTTCTAATGAGCGAAGCGAATGATAAATTCTAAAATAAACGACTTCGAGATAATGGCTCCCGTGGGAAGCCGCGAGAGCCTGCAAGCCGCCATACAGGCCGGCGCCGGTTCGGTGTATTTCGGCATCGGGCGGCTCAACATGAGGGCGCACTCGGCCAACACGTTCACCGTTGACGACCTGCGCGAAATAGCCGCAACGTGCACCAGTCACGGCATAAAGACGTACCTGACGGTGAACACCGTAATCTACGACGGCGACATGACCGACATGCGCGAGATAGTCAACGCGGCGAAGGAGGCCGGCATATCCGCCGTGATTGCCAGCGACATGGCCGTAATAATGTACTGCCGCAGCGTGGGCATGGAGGTTCACCTCTCCACTCAGCTCAACATTTCGAACATCGAGGCGCTGAAGTTCTACGCACAGTTCGCCGACGTTGCCGTGCTGGCACGCGAACTGAACCTTGACCAGGTGGCCGCCATCCACAAGCAGATTGACGAGCAGAACGTCTGCGGCCCGTCGGGCGAGAGGATAAGGATTGAGATGTTCTGCCACGGCGCACTGTGCATGGCCGTAAGCGGAAAGTGCTACCTCAGCCTCGACAACGCCGGCCGCTCGGCCAACCGCGGCGAGTGCATGCAGCTGTGCCGGCGGTCGTACCTTGTGACCGACACCGAGACGGGCACGCAGCTGGAGATTGACAACAAGTACATAATGAGTCCGAAGGACTTGAAGACCGTCCGCTTCATCGACCGCATGATGCGTTCCGGCGTGCGCGTATTCAAGATAGAAGGACGCGCCCGGGGGCCTGAGTACGTGTACACAGTGGTGCAGTGCTACAAGGAAGCCATAGCGTCGGTGCTTGAAGGCACGTTCACCGACGAGAAGAAAGACCGCTGGGACGAACGCCTTGCAACGGTGTTCAACCGCGGCTTCTGGGACGGCTACTACCAGGGCCAGCTGCTCGGCGAGTGGAACAAGAACTACGGCTCCAACGCCACGGAGCGCAAGGTGTATGTGGGCAAGGGCGTAAAGTACTTCTCGAAGCTCGGTGTGGCCGAGTTCACCTGCGAGGCCGCCGAGTTCTCCGTGGGCGACAAGATGCTCATCACAGGCCCCACAACCGGCGTGATGTACGTCACCGTGGAGGAAATACACGACGACACGCACTCCGTGACAACGGCGCAGAAGGGCACGCGCGTGGCCTTCAAAGTGCCCGACAAGGTGAGGCCGAGTGACAAACTTTTCAAGATAGTGAAGGTATGATATTCTTTGGAAGTTAAAGAAGTTAAAGGAAGTTATCACTCGCTGCGCTCGTTAGAAGTTAAAGCCAAATGCTTTGTCTATAGTTTACGCCTGTTGAAAAAGGTAATGGCTTTAACTTCTTAGCTCGCGAAGCGAGCGATAACTTCTATAACTTCTTTAACTCCCTTAATAAAAAAACAACATGACAATCAACGAATTGCAAGACGAGGTGATAGAGGAGTTTTCCGACTTCACCGACTGGATGGACAAGTACCAGCTGCTCATTGATTTGGGCAACGAGCTGCAGCCGCTCGACGCGAAATACAAGACCGAGGACAACCTCATTGACGGCTGCCAGAGCCGCGTGTGGCTCCAGGCTGACATGAAAGACGGCCTGCTTTACTTCACGGCGGAGAGCGACGCACTGATAGTCAAGGGCATCATCGCCCTGCTTATCCGCGTGCTCAGCGGACACACGCCGCAGGAAATCGCCGCCGCCGACCTGTATTTCATCGACCGCATCGGCCTGCGTGACCACCTGTCCCCCACCCGTTCGAACGGCCTGCTGGCAATGCTCAAGCAGATGAAGCTGTACGCTGCCGCATATTCGGCAAAATAAATTTAAGGAGTTAAAGAAGTTAAAGAAGTAATCGCTCGCTCCGCGAGCTAAGAAGTTAAAGCCATTACCTTTGCCAGTTGACAAGTAACGGGTAACAAGTAAACAAGGCATTTGTCTTAACTTCATAACTTCTTTACCCCTTAACTCAAAAGGTAATGGCTTTAACTTCTTAGCTCGCGAAGCGAGCGATAACTTCTTTAACTTCTTTAACTCCTTATAAAATGCGTAAACTCAAAGTAACAGAGATGGGCCGCCTTAGCGTAGAAGAGTTCAAGGCGGCGGAGAAGATGCCGCTCACGGTCGTGCTTGACGACGTGAGGAGCATGTACAACGTGGGTTCGGTGCTGCGCTCGTGCGACGCCTTCCGCGTAAGGGAGGTGCTGCTGTGCGGCATCACGGCCGCCCCGCCCCACCCCGAAATACACAAGACGGCGTTGGGAGCGGAGGACAGCGTGGCCTGGCGCCATTGCCCGTCGGCCTTGGAGGCCGTCCGCGAGCTGCAACGGCGCGGAGTGACGGTGATGGCCGTGGAGCAATGCGAGGGCAGCACGATGCTCGACACGTTCAGCCCGGAACCGGGACGCGAGTACGCCGTGGTGCTCGGCAACGAGGTGAAGGGCGTAGCCCAGGAGGTTGTTGACGCCTGCGACGGCTGCCTCGAAATCCCCCAATACGGCACGAAGCACTCGCTAAACGTGTCGGTAACGGCAGGAATTGTGGTTTATCAATTCACTATGCACAATGCATAATTCATAATTCACAATGCACCCGGAATGCAATTGATAACCGCTTGCAAAGCTTGTTTTTAACTGTGCATTGTGAATTATGAATTGCGAATTATGGATTACTTAAATATTTTGGCTGTGCCGCGGCTTGTCGAAACGATGTAGACTCCGGTCGGAAGGCCGCTGACGTCTATGCCTGAAGCAGAGTTGTTCAGGCTCCTTGCAACAATCGTTCCCGACATTGTGTACAGGCGTACAGGCTCGTTGTCGGGCAAGCCGGTAACGTAAAGCCTGCCGTCGCGGCAAGCCACCTGCATAGGCTCGCGCCCTGTGGCTACCGTGCCGATGCCTGACGGCGACACCTGCGAATATTCCAGCGAATACTCGTCGTACAGGCCAAGCTCGCCCGTGTACCAGTCGGACGCGTAAACGGTGATGTGCTTCAAGGCGTTCTTCGAGTTGAGGTACACCGTGCCGTCCCATTCGTTCTCCACCGGGTAAAGGGTCTGCGCTACGTCCATCGACGTGTCGTATGTGTAAACCTCCTTCGACGACGGGTTTTCCTTGTTCTCGCTGTAAGAAATCCACTCAACAATGTTCCCTTCAGCGTCGTATGTGTACACCTCGCCTCCGGCCGGCATCGCGTCGCCCGTCATGAAGTCGCCCAGCATAAATATTTTCTCTATCATGCGGCCATTGTCGTCATACACGTATTCCGTGCTGTTCTGGAAAGTCAGCCCGTCGCCGAAGGCCATGGCGTAATAGCTCTCCTTCCACAGCCTTCCATTCTCGTCATACTCGTATATGCCTTCCTCGAACTTCTCGGCGCGCTCCTTGTCAAAGTAGCAGTCGCGCCCTACAAGCCTGCCTTCATCGTCATATATGTATTCGTAAATGCCTCCCATCACGAAGTCGGTGCGCTCCGCGTTGATGTTGTAGTTGGTCCTTGTGGCGAGCCGCCCCTGCGCGTCATACGTGTAGTGTATCTGCATGGTGTAGGTGTACTCGTCGTCGCCGGTGAACTTCTGGTATCCCTTCTCCTGTATCTCGCGCCCGTTCTCGTCGTAGACGTACTTGTATGTCACGTCGAACACCATCCCGTCCATCTCCTCGTAGTGCAGGGTGCTGTCTATGCGCCCGTTCAGCTCGTCGTACATGTAGGTGTAATACTCCGGCGTAACGCTCGATTTCATAGAAACCAGCTTGTGCTCGTAAGCGCGGCAAACCATGGTTGATGCCAGAGCGGCGATGATTAAAACGTATAACTTCTTCATAATGCCTCGGTTTTAAGGTTAGACATAATTTTAAAAAAAAGTGAATGCAATTGCATTCTTTTGCAAATATATGTAATATATCGATAAAAACAAAACAAAAGCCACATATTTATTTATAAATCATCAATACCTGCCTGCATCCAACAACTTTACTGCCGTGTGGCCGCGCACAGCCTGAAAGGCGGCCTGAGGCGGCCATGAAAACGTCCTTTTCGGCCATATAGCTGTCCATGTAGGGATTTCCCCAGCCTGTTTTAGGCTATTTCCTTTTGACATATCGGCGTTTTTTTGTTCCTTTGCACCGTGCGAATACAACAAAAAACATATACTCACATGAAAAGACTCATTATCACCGCGCTGGCCGTTGCAGCCCTGCTGATGCCGGCCAAGGCGCAAGACTACCAATACAGCAGATACTACAACCACGACACGGGACGGCTCGACTACGGCCGACACGACAGCGGACTGGGCACGGGCAACATGTATTACGGCATAAGGATAGGGCCGGCATTCTCGTTCGTCAATTCAGACGACCCCGAGCTTGACGGCGACGACTGGCACACCGGGCTTACCGTGGGCGCGCTCGTCGGACTGCCGCTGTCGCAGAGCATACCGTTATACATCGAGGCCGGACTGCAATACACCGAGAAGGGAGGCAAGCAGCGGCGCGACAGCGGCAAGAAAAAAGTGTACAACCTCAACTACATCGAGATGCCTATCGTGGTGAAATACATCTACCCCGTAACCGAGCACATCACACTGCACCCCTTCTTCGGCGGATACCTGGCCTACGGCATCAACGGCAGGATAAAGGACTACGAGACGCGCAAGACGTGCCAGTCGTTCTCCGACAGCAAGTTCCAGCGCTTCGACGGAGGCCTGCGCCTCGGATGCGGCATAGGCTACGACCTGTTCTACGTCGACCTGTCATACGACATCGGCCTGTCAAACATCTGCCACGACAACTTCGACTCGTCGAAAAACGGAAGCCTCTCGCTCAACTTCGGAGTGAACTTCTGATTTTTTTAGAAGTTAAAGGAGTTAAAGAAGTTATCACTCGCTGCGCTCGTTAGAAGTTAAAGCCAAATGCCTTGTCTGCTTGTCACTCGTTACTTGTCAACTACTATAACTACTTAAAGCAAAAATGCCGCCTTTTGTACTGCAAAAGGCGGCATTTTGCATCATAAAACATCACCTTTTGCAAGGTGTTAATAAACCTGTTGAAAACCATGTGGAAAACACACGCACATTCCACAGCCCGCGGACAACATCATGGCGGCATGTGGATTTCAACACACTTATTACAGCCAAATAAACAAGTTTTACACAGACAGATGGCAAAAAAAGATATAAACTTATTAAATTTGCAGATTGTTACACGACTGTTGACAAACGGCGTTTATGCCTGACAGTCAATATGAAAGAATTAAAAACAACTGTTAATACACGACATACAAACGTTGAAAACCGAAAAAGCAAGGAAACGGCAGGGAAGTTTTGCACAAATCCACGGCATATCATAGGAGTTCATCTTCTTTTTTTCGAGAAAGAAAGAATAATAAGATTATGAAATAGCTGTTGAAAACAAAGCCCGACAGCCCAATGGGAGTTACAGGCCGAATAGGCCGAATAAGTAAAATAGGCCCAATAAGCCTAATAGGTCTCATGACTCCCAGTCCTCCCAGCTCTCCCAGATTACCCCATAACCCCAAAAACCCCATAACCCAAAACAATATGTCCCAACTGCAACAAGACATCCGGCAGCTCTGCCAGGAGAAAGACGCCGTAATAATGGCGCACTACTACACACGCCCCGAAATACAGGACACCGCCGACTTCATCGGCGACTCGCTCGCACTGGCGCGCCGCGCCGCCGAAACCAGCGCGAAGATAATAGTGATGTGCGGCGTACACTTCATGGCCGAGACGTGCAAGCTGCTCTGCCCCGACCGCACGGTGCTCTGCCCCGACCCGGCGGCAGGCTGCTCGCTGGCCGACTCGTGCAAGGCCGACGACCTGCGCAAGTTCAAGGCCGAACATCCCGGCCACACCGTAATAAGCTACGTCAACACCACGGCCGCCGTAAAGGCGCTGACAGACATCGTAGTCACCAGCGGCAACGCCGAGCGCATAGTGCGACAGCTGCCCCAGGACGAGAAGATAATCTTCGGCCCCGACCGTAACCTCGGCCGTTACATCAACGAAGCCACAGGCCGCAACATGCTGCTGTGGCAGGGCGGATGCCACGTCCATGCACGCTTCAATGCCGGCGTGATAGCCCGAATGAAAGCCCAGCACCCCGGCGCCATAACAATGGCCCACCTCGAATGCTCGGCCGAAGTGCTCGCCCTCGCCGACGTGAAAGGCTCTACCGCCGTAATGCTGAAATACGCCCAGGAGCACCCCTCCGCGACGTACATCGTGGCCACAGAGGCCGGCATACTCCACGAAATGCGCCGCCACTGCCCCCAGACCACCTTCCTGCCCGTGCCCCCCGAAGGCGCCGACGCAGGCTGCAACGAGTGCGAGTACATGCGCCTTAACACCCTTGAGAAGCTCTACCGCTGCCTCCGCGACGAGTCCCCGGCCATAGAAGTGCCCGAAGACATAGCGCGAGAGGCCGTAAAGCCCATACGCAGGATGCTGGAAATGAGCTGAAACAAGCCGACGGTATATAGATGGTAAAGCTGTTGAAATTCTGCATGGCGCTTGTTGCGGCCTACGGAGCGTTGTTCGTTTTCGCCGACTTCCACGACATACCATGCAACGACGTGCGCGACTTCGCCGTGCTGTCGCTGCAATTCATGGCGATAGAGACGGGCGTTCTCGGCCTGATGTGCCTTATAAGCGCCGACAAGTATGTGTTTTCGGCACTGTTTCCGCCGCTCACTCTCTTGTGCACCGTCCTCGCCTATTTCCGCTATACGGCCAACGCCACGCTCAACGCGATAACGCTCGACCTCACGCTTACCAACGATTTGGCCACGAGCATGGACACAGTGTCGTGGCAGCTCGTAGCGCTCTGCCTGCTGTCAGTCGCCGCGTCGGTGTGGATAGCGCGGTACAGGTGCAGGCACATAAGGTTTGCCGGCAAGGCAGTCAATAAGGCATTGTGGCTTGTCGTCAGCGCGGTGCTTATGGTCGCGCCGGTAAGTTACGGGCGCACAAGCAACGCCGTGGGCACTCGCATACCGTTTACGCTCTATACGAGCGTGGCCGGATACTTGGAGTCACGGCGCGAAGTGGCCGCCGAGCGTCCCGACTTTAAGGGCAAGGCCGTGTGCGGCAGCGACTCGGTTACCGTCGTTTTCGTGCTCGGCGAGTCGCTGCGTGCCGCCAACTTGCAGGTGAACGGCTATCCGCGCGCCACCACACCGCTGCTTTGCAAGGAAGAAAACGTTGTTTCGCTGCCCAACGTCTACACCGACTATACGCTCACCCATCTTAGCATACCGCACATAATGACGCGCTCTGACGAACAGAACCCCGACCGGGCATATACCGAGCGGTCGTTTGTGTCGCTGCTGAAACAGGCCGGTTACCGCACTTCGTGGATAACGAACCAGGAGCAGGTGAGCACGTTCGCATACTTCATGAACGAGTGCGACACGCTTGTTTACGTCAACGGCGAGAAGTCGTCGTACAACCTTGAGAAATGGCTCGACGGCGACATGCTGCCCCATTACGGCAGGGAACTCGGCAGGCCGGGCGCACGCAAGTTCGTGCTGCTTCACTGCATAGGCTCTCACTGGTGGTACAACTCCCATTATCCCGACAGCATGGAGCGTTTCAAGCCTGTCATCAGGAGCCGCGTGATATCGGCGAACACCACCGAAGAAATGCGCAACTCGTATGACAACACGATAGTTTACTCCGATTATGTGTGGCACGGGCTGATAAACCGCCTGCGCGGCACGAACGCCGTGCTTGTATATCTGTCAGACCATGCCGAGAGCCTTGGCGAGGACGGATACTTCGTTCACGGCACCGACCGCCCCGAAGTGCGCCGTCCGGCCTGCTTCGTGTGGTACTCCGACGGGTTCGCCCGGCGTTATCCGTCGAAGGTTGCGGCGCTGAAGGCGAACAAGGACAGGCAATGGAAGTCTTACATGCTGTTCCATAGCATACTTGACGCGGCCGACGTAAGCAGCGGCTACATCGACAAGAGGCTCGACATATTCGCTCCGCAGGGGTGAAACGGTTTGTAGTTTAAGTGTTTGGTACGATGAGAATACTTATATTGGGCGAGGCCAGTTTTGTTCATTCAACGCTTCGTGAGGGCTTGAAGTCATTGGGACACGACGTGACACTTGTTTCCGAAGGCAACAACGGGCGCGGATGTCCGCGTGACATTGACTTGGAGCGCAACCCACGTTTGGGCAAGTTGGGCGGACTGAAAGTGTTTTGGAAACTGCTGGTAAACATTGGCAAGCTGCGCGGCAACGATGTCGTGTTAATCCATAATTACCAGTTCATACCTCTCAGGGCGCGCTGGAACGCCATTATGCTCGACTTCCTCAAGCGCAATAACCGCCTCGTTGCCAAGGGATGCTATGGTGACGACCCTCAGGTGCTTGAGCGTCAGCTTGCAGGTGTGCCCCGTTATTCCGACATGTATTGGCACGGCGCGCTGCAGAATGTTGGGGAAAACGCTGCCCGGCTGGCCGAGCAGCGCATCCCGGAGATAGTTGGGATATGGCGGAAATCAACAGATGATGCCGATGTTCTTTTGCCATGCCTTTACGAATATTACCTTTCCTATGACGTAGAGCCGTTCCGCCACAAACTTGTTTACATGCCTTTGCCTGTCAATATACCGCAGGAGGGCGTCCGTGTGAAAGGCGTAGGGCTTAAAATAAAGGTGCTTGTGGGTGTGCAGTCCAAGCGCGACTATATGAAGGGGGCGCGCAAGATAGGCAGGATGGTTGAGGAAGTAGGCAGGCGTAACCCCGGACGGCTCGACATAAGGTATGTGGAGGACGTTCCGTATGCCGAGTATTGCAAGATGCTGGCCGGGGCCGATGTGCTGGTTGACCAGCTTTACAGCTTCACCCCTTCGATGAACTCGCTGGCGGCAATGGCGCGCGGCACGGTGGTTATAGGCGGCGGCGAGGAGGAATTTTATGATTTCATAGGCGAAAAGAAGCTCCGCCCGATAATAAACGTAAGTCCTGAAAAGAGCTTCGAGGACAACGTGAAAGCCATAGAGGCCGCCCTCATACCCGAAGGCAGCGTGAAAAGGCTGTCACAAGAAAGCATAGAGTTCGTGAAGAAGTATCATGACTGCCGCAAGGTGGCCGCCAGGCACGTGGAGCTTTACAACAAGCTGATACACAATTCATAATTGATAATTCACAACCGGGTAGAAACTGAAGATGCTGACAGTGAAGGATTAAGCCGGAGAAATTGTGAATTGTGAATTATGGATTAACTTAAACAGCCGGCACGCCGTTTTAAGTCCGAGAATGTTCAGCATGAGTGTCTTTACAAATTCTTTGGGGCTTCTGTAACATCTGAGCGACACGCGCTGGGGATGTAGCAGAATGCGTCCTGACGAGCGGTATGCGTGCATCTGTATGGTGAACATGTCCATGTAAAGCCTGTGCCAGCGCCTGTGATGGGTGTCTATGCCGAGGCTTTTTACCACTTCAATCTGCGTCTCTATGAGCGTATTAAGCCCTTTTTCGCGCTCCTTTGCCATTATTCCGCTGTCGTTCCAATGGTATATGTACATCCCTTTGTCAGTCGTTGCTATGAACGGCCTTTTCTTTATTATGCCGCCCATGGCGAGCATGTCCTCGAATTTGCGTCCGAAGGGAAACCTTATGCTGTCGAACACCCACCGCTTGTATATCTTGTTCCACGCCCAGCAGTGCGTAAGCCCTTGCTCGGAGAGCCAGTCGGGGGCGTCGGCATATTCGTTTATGCCGGGGTTGAACAGGTGTTCGTCGTCGCGTCCGGGGTTCTCAAGCACAGGATATTCCAGTATGTCGTAATCCTTGTGCGCGTCAAGGATGACAATAAGTTTCCCAAGCGTGCCGGGTGCAAGCTCGTCGTCGCTGTCAACGAAAGTGATGTATTCGCCTTCGGCTCGGTCAAGCCCGTAGTTGCGCGCGTCTGAAAGGCCGCCGTTCGGCTTGTGGAACACGGTCAGACGCGCGTCGGTTTGCGCCATTTCGTCGGCCAATACACCGCTGTTGTCAGTCGAGCCGTCGTCGACAAGCAGCAGCTCGAAGTTGCGGAAGTCCTGGCCTACGATGCTGTCAACACAGCGGCGCAGCGTTTTCTCGACATTATATACAGGTACGATGATGCTTAGTTTCATGGGTGTAAAGATAATAAATAAATCCTTACTGCCGATAGTCCGCCGGTTTTAATAGTTTCCACTGCCGATAATCAGCCTGTTTTTATTGTTTCCACTGCCGATAATCAGTATTTTTCTGATGTTTTGCTTGTTGTCAACGCACCAGTCATTGCAGTCCGTTTATAAGGCTGCTCCACTTTTCCATCATTTCGGCACGCGAGAACCTGCCGGCCGCTTTCACGGCTTCCGTGCCGTACTGTTTCCTTAACGCCTCGTCGTTCATCATCGTTTGCATAGCCGCTGTGAACGCCTGTCCGTCGTCCTGCGGCACTATGATGCCGGTAATGCCGTCAATGACGATGCTGCGTGCGCCGTACTCGAAGTCGAACGTCACCGATGGCAATCCTGCTGCCTGTGCCTCGAGCAATGTCATCGGGAAGCCTTCATGGTGTGAGGTAATCAGGTGCAGGCTGTAGTCGGTGTACCGTTCATTCATGTCTTTGCAAACACCTTGCAGTATGACGCTTTCCGAAAGGCCGAGCGAGTTGATTTGTCCTTGCAGTTTTTCGTACATCGGGCCTTCGCCGTAAATGTCGAGCCGCCAGCCCGGAAAGTTTTTAATGGCGTTTTTCCAACAGTTTATCAGCCTGTCGAAGCCCTTTTCAGGCACGAGCCGGCCAACGGCCACGGCTCGTTTTGCGGCATAGTCTTCGGCGTGGCGCTGCGGATTGTCGATGAAGTTGGGTATCACTTCCACCCTTCTGGCCGTCTTGTATTCGCCGGTGTCGCCCTGTGTAAGGCATACCACGGCGTCAGCCCGGCGTTCGGTTAGGGTGAACAGGCTTTTGTATGGCGTGAATTTGCGTGCCGTGTGAGCCTCGAACACCTTTTTTGCGTTCGTCCGGCAGAAGGGCAGCAGCAGGGCGCTGAGCGTCGTTGCGAAGAAGATAATGTCGGGTTTGGTCTCTTTCAAGGCTTTGTTAAGCCTCGATGCGGCCTTTATGAGGGTTGTAATCCTGCGCATGGTGAGGACGGCCTTGTTGGCGGTTTTCTCCGTCCAAGGCACGTCGAGGTGTATTATCCTTATGCTTTTGTCAAGTGGGTAGCGCACGGGACGGTCGTCCTTGTAAACCGAGATGACGGTTACGTCGTGGCCGTATTGCGTGGCAAGGATGCTGGCCTTTTGCGATACGATGCGCTCTATGCCGCCGAACACTGAAAAGTCTTCTATGACATAGTTTATTTTCATTTTCTTATTGCAAGAAGGTTTATTGCTGTTGTCAGCCTGATGATTATTTTTTTTAGCATGGAGTAGCCGCTTTTGCCTGTTGCTGTGAACGAGGCGTTGCCGCCGTGGCACCGGTAGGTTACGAGCCTGTCGCCGATGAACTTCACGCTGAACCTGAACGCCGCCACGTTGCCTATCCACAGGTCGTGCATCGGGATGTTACTTGGGAACGGCAGCGAAGCGTCGAGTACGCGCCTCGTGAAGGCCATGCAGCAGCCCATGTAGCCGTTTTTCACGAGCAGGTTGTACATCCGTCCCGGCCTTGTGCCGTGCATGCCGTAATACGATTGGTTGACGATGCCAAGGCCGCTGTCGGCCATCTCTGCGTCGCTCACAACGCAGTCATACCGCTTGAGCCATTCCATCATTGTGCTTACCTTGCCCGGTTTCCACACGTCGTCCTGGTCGGCAAGGAATATGTAGTCGCCCTTGGCGTGGCGCAGGGCGTTCTCGAAGTTCCAGACGGGCGAGCGGCGGCGCGGCCCTTCGATTGTTTTTATCCTGCTGTCGCCCATGCTTTCTATTGCGGCGAGGGTGGAGTCGGTCGAGCCGTCGTCAGACACGATAACTTCGTCCGCCGTGCCTAACTGCGCCGTTATCGAGCGCAGCTGCTGGCAGACGAACTTCTCGCCGTTGTATGTTGCCATGCAGACTGAAATCATACGGCGTTTCCGGGTCAGTTGACTATCGCTATTTTGCACACCGTGCCTTTGTCGCCGGATGATGTTGACGTGTGAACCATGTACACGCCGGAGGCTACCCGGCGGCCTTCGGAGTCGCATCCGTCCCAGGTGAAGGTGCCGCCCGTTGAGCGTCCTTCGGCCACGAGCGTGCCGTTAGACGTGGTTATTTTCACCTCGGCGTCGTAAGTCAGTCCTACGACGGTTATCGGCCCGGTGTAGTCGGGGCGCACGGGGTTGGGGTATGCGTAGACGTTGTCCTTGGTCATTTCCGTAGACGGCTCGGTGGCGTCTGACAGGTATGAGCACAGCCCCCTGTCGGTGGCGAAGTAGACGCGCCCCGTCGAGCCGTCAACCGCTATGTCGTGGATTGTGTTCGAGAGCAGGGGCGAGTTGTCGGTGGTGAAGTGCTGCACCTGCGTGTTGTTGTCGTTGCTGATAAGGAACACTCCGTTGCCGTCGGTGCCGAACCACTTTCGGTTGCCTCCGTCAACGGCCATGGAGCGTATGTTGATGTTTTCAAGCAGGTAGTCGCCGAGGTTCGTGCCATCGTTTCGCGGCACTACGTACTGCGTGAACACCGTAGAACCGCTGTGTATGGCCTCGGCTGTGAGGTATAGTGGGCCTACGTCGGTGCCTATCCATACGTTGCCGTTGTGGTCTTCGGCGGTGCAGTATATGTACATCGGCCTCAGGCTGCTGCCGTTTTGGTTGGTGAACCTCGGGCCGTAGCTGCCGAGTGTGTTTGCCGTATAGTCGTATGAGTAGAGCATCGAGTTTGAGTAGTAGTTGTTCACGAACCACATCATGCCGTTTGTGGGGCTTATGAAGAGCTTTTCAAGGTCGAAAGCGGTGGTGGTGTTGAACTCCGGATGCTCGTAAACCGTCCATGTTCCGTCGGCTGCGAGCTTCTTGATGCTGTTCACGCAGTGGGAGTTGAGCACCCACAGGTCGCCGTTGTCTTCATATTTCAGCGAAGTCACGATGGTGTAGTTTGCATTTGGTGATTCGTCAGCTGACGTGAGTTCGCTATTGTCGTAGTTGTAGTGGTTCATGAACTTGCCGTCCTGGAACTCGTACATGCCGCTCTTTGCGCCCACCATCACGTGCCCTTCGATTGTCGGGTCGAAGTCCATGCAGAGCAGGTCTACGTAATCGTGGCCGAGCGTCTGCTGCGAGGGCTGCTCGAACTCCGTCCATGTGTCGCCGTCCCATACGTGCACTTCGCCCGGGCGGTGTCCGTCGGAATCCTGCGACCAGAGTCCCCCTACGCCGTAGAGTGTGCCGCCGTGCATGTACAGGCGGTAGAAGTTGTTTGACGCTGGGCCGTCGGGGGCCACGCCTTCGGTCATGTATGTGCGGTTGCCGCCGGCGTCTACGGTGTAGTAGGTCAGTCGGCCGTCGTCGGTCGTCGTCCACCAGTAGCCGGTCGAGGAGTCGTATACGTTTGTGCGGTCAACGTTCCTTTCGGTGTAGCCGCCCGTCCTTGTCCAGCTTGCGGGGTCGAGCAGGTTGCCGTCCATGGCGGCTGAGTATGTGCCGTCGGTCCGCGAGGCGGCGTATATGCGGTTGCCGTCTATGTAGCAGTAGTCCACGGCGAAGCCCAGCCGGTAGCTTTCTTCCATAGTGCCTTCCTGCGTGTTGAGCTTCACGACGCCGAAGCCTGTCGCTATGTAGGCGTACTGGTTGTAGGTATATATGCTGTTGATTGTCTTGTCCTGGGTGGTTTCGTAGAGGTACAGGTCGGGCACGTTGAGCGTTGTGCCGTCGGCGGCGAGCAGGTCTACGTTCGAGTTTTCGTAAGTTATGACGAGCCGCCGCGCCTGCGATGCCCATGCTATGTGGGTTATTCCGGCGTCGGATAGCGTGCTGGTTTTGTCGTATGTGGTTATCGAGCCTTCGTCGGCGTTGTACGAGTAGACGTTCTCCGAGGCCAGCACGAAGACGTTTCTGCCTGCCGGCTCTATCTCGGTTATGTCGTGGTAGCTGGTGTACAGCGTCCATCTTCCGGCGTCCTGCGCCGCGGCCTTGTTGCCCGCCATGAGCGTGGCCGTAGCCAGCAGCGCGCCGATAATTGCTTTCCTAATCTTCCTTTCCACTTCCTTGCCTTTCTTTTTCACCCTTTTACTTTTTTATCTTTTTACCTTTTCACCTTCTTGTTTTTTACCTTTTCACCTTTTTACTTTTTTACCTTTCTAAGGTATTCCACGAGCTTGCCCACGGCCAGGGCGCGGTGTGAAATCTTGTTTTTCACCTCGTGGCCGAGTTGTGCGAAGGTTTCGTCGTATCCGTCGGGGCGGAACAGCGGGTCGTATCCGAAGCCGGCGGTGCCCTGCTTTTCGGTGGTTATCTCGCCGTTCACCACGCCTTCGAAAGTCACTGGCTCAGAGGCGTTTGCAAGTATGAGGCAAATCACCGTGCGGAAGCGTGCCTTCCGGTCGGTGAAAGGCCGCATTTCGTCGAGCAGTTTGGCCATGTTGGCTTCGCTGTCGTGTCCCTCGCCGCCGGCGTAGCGTGCCGAGCGCACTCCGGGAGCGCCGCCGAGGGCGCGCACTTCGAGTCCGGTGTCGTCGGCGAAGCAGCTCATGCCGTACTTGCCGTATATGTACTTGGCCTTTTGCAGGGCGTTGCCTTCTATGGTGGGTGCCGTCTCGGGTATGTCGTCGTGGCAGCCGATGTCTTCGAGTGACAGCACTTCTATTCCGCTGCCGTCGAGCATCTCGCGTATCTCGGCCAGCTTGTGGGCGTTGTTTGTAGCGAAAACTATTTTCATTTCACAATTCATAATTAACAATTCATAATTGTTTGCCTGCGGGGTTCTTATAGGGCCTATAGGGCTGGTAAGGCTTATAGGCCCTATAAATTATTCATTTTTAATTCTTCATCTTCTTCGGCACCTTGACCTTTATCTGGTCGAAGCCTTCTCCGTACACTCCGATTACTGAGCTTTGGCTCACGAAGGCGTTGGGGTCGATTGACTTTATCAGGCGGAATATCGTCACGCTCTCGCGCCTCTTCGCCAGCAGGCACACCACCTTCGTGGGCTTGCCGCTGTACCACCCGTGGCCGTCAAGTATCGTCAGGCTGTGGTCGGTGGTCTTGGCTATGGCGTTGGCTATCTCCTGGTATTTCTTTGAGAAGATGAAGAACTGCACCGACTGCCGCTGCATGTTCATCACGTAGTCGAGCATCGAGCACTCGATGAACATCGTGCAGAAGCCGAACACTACTTTCTGGCAGCGTATCTCAACGGGGCCGAACGTGTCGATGAACAGACAGCTGCCGATGATGCACACGTCGATGGCCAGGATTACGCGCCCCAGCGATATGTTGCGGTACTTGTTCACCACGGCGGCTATGATGTCGGTGCCGCCCGTCGAGCCGTTGTTGAGGAACACAAGGCCGAGGGCCGTGCCCGTCATCATACAGCCGATGACGAGCGACATGAAGTCGTTGCCCTCGCCAAGGAGCTTGTAGAACGTGCCGTCGGGCTGTATCACCACCCTCTGCGCTATGTCGAGCAGCAGGGTGAGCATGAACGTGGCGTAGATGGTCTTCATCAGGAAGCGCCAGCCGAGGATTTTCAGCGCCGCCACAATGAGCACGGCGTTGATGATGAAGAACGTGTACTGCACCGGGAACTTGGTGGCGTAGAACACCACCGCGCCTATTCCGGCTATTCCGCCCGTCACTATTTCGTAGGGCAGGAGGAACACTGTGAACGCGAACGTGTAGAGCATCAGGGCGAGCGTTATGTTGAAATAGTCCTTCAGCTCGTTTTTTACTGCTTGGTGTATCATGGTATTTTGGGGTTTTACGGTTATGGGGTTTTACGGTTATGGGGTTTTGCGGTTATGGGGTTTTACGGTTATGGTGTTTTGCGGTTATGGGGTTTTGCGGTTATGGTGTTTTGCGGTTATGGTGTTTTGCGGTTATGGTGTTTTGCGGTTATGGTGTTTTGCGGTT
>USHW01000047.1 GCA_900554545.1 uncultured Prevotella sp.
CGATGTGCTCAATTTTATGTTGCTGAAAGGCCATCCAACAAAACTGCGGAAGACCTCCTTTTGCAAAACCGCAGGATGTCATGCGCATCGCGGAAGATGCTGAAACCGCTTGATTTTGATTATGAATATTATGACATTTCATTATAAATATACGCCGTCAGGCAGTGCCGTTGCAGGCACGGATGCCTGCATCGGCAATCATGATGACAACGGCCGGAGGGACAGGAGAGGGCTTGCCGCCATGCTGTTGCTACTCGCCTTGTGCCCCGTCCTTGCCTTCTCGCAGACCGGCAGGCGGACAGTAGGCGGCACGGTGGTTGATGCAAAGACCGGAAAGGCTGTGAGCTACGTCACCGTAAAGGCTGTAGACAAGGCCGACTCGCTGCTCTCTTACGCCACGACCGGCGGCGACGGCGCGTTCACCTTGCCGCTGCCCGACGGCACGGCTGCCGTAGAGTTCACCCTCATGGGCTATGACCGGAAGCGCATCGGCGCAGAACACGTGCGGCAGGGGATGCGCGTAAGCCTCGCACCGTCGGGCATAATGCTGAAAGAACTCACCGTAAAAGCGCACCCGATGGAGCGGCGCAAGGATACCATAAACTACAACGTGGCGGCGTTCAAGGGCAAGGAAGACCGCTATATAGAAGATGTGCTGAAGAAACTGCCCGGCATCGAGGTGGCCGACAACGGCGCAATATCATACCAAGGCAAGCCTATCAACAAGTTTAACATCGAGGGGCAAGACCTGCTCGGCAACCAATACAACCAGGCAACGCGCAATCTGCCGGCCGACGCGGTGGCTACCGTGCAGGTGATGGAGAACGACCAGCCCGTCCGTGCGCTGAAAGACCGCGTGCCGTCAGACAAGGCCACGCTCAACATCAAGCTGAAGCCCGACTACAAGCTGCGCCCCTTCGGCGACGCTGTGGGCGGCATCGGCGGAGTGGACAAGGTGCTATGGAACAACCGCCTGACGCTAATCGGCGTGGGACGGACCAACCAAGCCTTCGTCACCGCACGCATGAACAACAACGGCGAGAACCTGTCGGGCGACACGGAAGAGCACATCGACTACTCCGACATTTTCAACTACGAGCCTCTGCCGCCTGCAATGATTTCAACAAGCGGCTCGTCTACGCCGCCCGTAAGCGAAAAGCGGTATCTCAGGAACAAGTCGTACAGCGTGGGGCTGAACTTCCTCCGCCGCGCCGGACGCTATGGCTCGCTGCGCGCCAACGTGACTTATTACGGCACGTCCGACCGCTCCAAGGACAGCACCTACAGCTATTACGGCGGCAACGAGCCGCTGGCGCTCTACGAGGCGAACCGCCGCAAGCTGCGCGTTCACACCTTGATGCCGCGCGTAAGGTATGAGTTTAACGCCCCGAAGGTGTACTTCGTCGACGAACTTTCTGGCTCACTGTCATTTTTTAAGTCAACAAGCAGACGAGGGACGAGCAGACAAGGAGGTTTGACTCAGCAGGCCAGCAACGACGTTTTTGAGCAGACCAGCGATGAGTTGACAAGTGAACAAGGAGAAATGTCTCGCCAATTAATAGGGCAAACCTCCTCGTCTGCTCGTTCCTTGTCTGCTCGTCAACTGTCGGAACGTGCCGTCAGCCATCCCGGTTACATTCAGAACAAGCTGAGCATGATAATAAACGTAGGCCGAAAGTCGTTCTCGGTAAACTCCCTCACGCGCTATTTCCGCCGCAGCGAGACCCTTAACGTTGCTTACGACGACAGTGACCTAACCGGCATTTCTACTTACTCCATTACTCCTTCTCTCCTTTATTCCTCCTTACCCAGTGGTGAAATGAACAACATTTCTACTTACTCCTTTACCTCCTCTACTCCTTCTCTCCTTGAAAACAGCCCTGTTTCCCATAGTATATCCCTTGAAAGGATAATGACGCGGAACAGCATTGGCACGCGCTTTTACATCGGACGCAACAGCCTCGAACTGCGTTACGCATTCGAGCTGCGCACCGACAACGTTTCCGCAGGCGGCGGAGACGGCTTCCGTACAACGTATATGAAGCACTCGCTTAGCCCCGAATACATATTGAATTACCGCCGCGGACACGTTACTTTCGACCTTCCGGTAAACGTCTTCACGTCGCGCATAGCGTGGAGCGGCGCAGGCAGCAGCACAAAGGTGTACGCATCGCCGTCGGTAAGCTGGCGGCACGAGTTCTCGCCGTTCTGGCGCATGAACCTGTCGGGCGGCTTGGGGCGCGACGCTTCGGCCGATGTCATGCTGCCGGAGGAATATTACAGCGGTTACCGCACGCGCGTGCTGACCGCCGACCGCATAGGATGGACGCGCTCGGCAAGGGCTTCTGTGTCGCTTGGATACGCCAACGTGGTTACCATGTTCGTGTGGAACGTCATGGCGATGGCCTCTTGGAACACCGCCGACCACTACAACGAGTACACCTACGGCGAGCGGTTTACCACCGTGCGCACCGTGTGGGACGACGTGAAAACGCGCATGTTGTTCTTCATGACATCGGCCGACAAGACCTTTACGCGCATCGGCCTGTCGCTGAAAAGCACCCTGAACTACAACCGCACCACGCTGCCCGTGGCGCAGAACGGCGTCAACACCTGCGTGACGGCCAACGTGATGGCGGCGGCGTTGACCCTGCGGTGGGACAAACTGCGGTGGCTCACGCTGACGGAGCGGCCTACGTTCAACCTGATATGGCAAGACCCGTATGCCGGAAGCACGGGGCACAACACTCTGAAGAGCTTTTACAACGTGGCCGACGTTCACCTCTTCCCCGTCAAGGGGCTTGACGTGAGCCTGCAATGGGAGTACAACATGCTTGAAGTGGAGCGCGGCCGCTACCGCCACAACAGCTTTCTCGACGCCGCTGTGCGCTATGCCGTCACCAAACGGATGGAACTTGGCCTGCGCATGAGCAACCTGCTCGACCGCGACACCTACGAGGAAGCATTGTTCACAGGACTTAATTACAGCTGGTTCAGTATGCCCTTGCGTGGCCGCGAAGTGCTTTTCTCCGTGGCGTTCAGCATCTGACGCTGCGCGGCAGGGCGAAAACTGTAAGCAAAACGGCCATGTTCGCTTACACGTTTTGCTGAATGTTGTTCGCCATTCGCAGTCCTGTAAGCAAACCGCCCGTGTTTGATTGCAATGTAAAAGGCCGTCTTTGGGAATGCAAAAGGTGGCCTTTCAGCGTGCAAAAGATGGCCTTTTGCCTTCCAATTGACGGCCTTTTGAATTGAGATTTGAGAATGCTGAATTGAGAATTATGATTTGCCTTGTTGGCCGACAGCCTTAAAGGTAATCATAATTGTCCATTTTCAATTCTCCATTCTCAATTATCCCGAATGAATGGAGCTTGATTATTAGTCCGTGCGGATTTGCAATCCGCACGATGGCTGATGTGGATTTGTAATCCGCATAGTGGCCTTGCATAAAGCAGTTGGCGGATTGCAAATCCGTGCCTTGACATTCGGCTGATTGCAAATCCGCCGATACGGTGACCCACCCCTAACCCTCCCGAAGGAAGAGAGCTTGATTACCTGTTTCCAATTAGCGGCAAGTGAGGCACTCGGTAGCTGTCATGCCGCACGGCGACGCGGCATCCAGCACATGCAAATCCGCCGATATGAAGATGCCGCAGGCCGTGCATTGTTTGACGAAATAATGCAGTGTGGGCTTCGCATCGTGCCGTGTTTTTATTAATTTTGCGTCGTGGCGGTGGCTTTACCTTTGTTGATAATCACTTGTTTGTGAGGTTATGAAAAAATGTGAAGTAAAATTCCATTGCCCGTTTGTTTTATTGTTGTACTTTTGCAGCGGATTTGAAAACAATTGAAAAGTATCAGGCAATGAAAAGACTAATGATGAATAAAGCCCGATATATCAAGGTCTTTTGTGTTTCAACAGCCATTGTCGTTCCTTTAACGGTGGATTTATTGATTAGAGGCGAGCGTGGCCGCTGCTTGATTATGGCCTTTCTTTTTGCTGTTGCAATAAGAGGTTTGTTGAAAATGCTGAAGTAGCGGCAGGGCAAAGCCAATTAAAAAGGGAAAGGGAACATTCTTGTTGAGGGTGTGCCTGCATGACAAGTCCGGCATTTGTATGATTATACGGTCGTACAAATGTCGGACTGTTGTTTGTCAGAAAAAGGCTTGCGGCTATGTCGGTGCGATGCTTTTTTAGCTTGATGCGTAGCCTTTGTTGCACTTGTACACGGTAAGTGTCTTTGCTGCGGTGTACTGTAAATCCATTGGTTTGTGTGTGCTTGTTGCAGGTTAACCGGCCAGCTGTGCAACGTCTTGATAGCCAGTGCATTACAAAAGGCCGTCTTTCGCGTTGCAAAAGACGGCCTTTTAGCGTGTAAAACATGGCCTTTTGGAATGCGAAAGGCCGTCAATTAGATTTCAGGAGGCTGCCGGAGGAGCGAAAAAAAGATTTTTTCGGCGATTTTCCTTATTATATTAGGTAATTACGGTGATATTCAGTAATTTTGCAGCTCATATTCGATAATCATTAAAAATAACATAAAAAACGAAAGATGAAAGTTTCATTTGAAAATCCAGACAAGGTGAACGGACTTATCACCTTGACCGTAGAAGAGGCTGACTATAAGGACAATGTCGAGAAGACACTGAAGAACTACCGCAAGAAGGCCAATGTGCCGGGCTTCCGCGTGGGCATGGTGCCGATGGGGATGATTAAGAAGCAGTATGGCACTGCCGTTAAGGTGGACGAAATCAACAAGCTCCTTGGCGAGGAAATATATAAATACGTGAAGGACAACAACATCCAGATGCTGGGCGAGCCGCTGCCGCACGAGGCGCAGGAGCCGGTAGACCTGGAGGCTGACGCTCCGTACACGTTCCAGTTCGACATTGCTGTCGCTCCCGAGATGAACGCTACGCTGACCGGCGACGACACCATCGACCACTACACAATAACGGTTGACGACGACGTGGTTAACCGCCAGATTGACATGTTCGCGTCGCGTGCCGGCCACTATGACAAGGTGGAGGAGTATCAGGCGAACGACATGCTGAAGGGCGACCTGCGCGAGCTTGACGAGAACGGAAACACCAAGGAGGGCGGCATCACCGTGGAAGGCGCAGTGCTTATGCCCGAATACATCAAGGCGGACGACCAGAAGAAGCTGTTTGACGGCTGCAAGCTGGGCGACATCATCACGTTCAACCCGAGGAAGGCGTACCCGGAGAGCGACATCGAAGTGTCTTCGCTGCTGAAAATCAAGAAAGAGGAAGTAGCCGGAGTAACGGCCGACTTCAGCTATCAGATTACCGAGATATCGCGCTACGTGAAGGCCGAGGTCAATCAGGAACTGTTCGACCAGGTGTTCGGCAAGGACGCAGTGAAGGACGAGGCCGACTTCCGCGCGAAGATTGCGGAGGGCTTGAAGAAGCAGTTTGAGATTGACACTGACTTCAAGTTCATACAGGACGTGCGCAAGTACATGGAGAACAAGGTTGGCGCGCTGACTTATCCCGACGCCCTTTTGAAGCGCGTAATGCTCAACAACAACAAGGACAAGGGTCAGGAGTATGTCGACAAGAACTACGAGCAGAGCATAAAGGAACTGACATGGCACCTCATCAAGGAGCAGCTCGTTAAGGCCAACGACATAAAGATTGACGACACCGACGTCAAGGAGACTGCAAAGGAGGCCGCACGCGCCCAGTTCGCACAGTACGGCATGAACAACATACCCGAGGAGTACATCGACAATTACGCTACGGACATGCTCAAAAAGAAGGAGTACATCGACTCTTTCGTTGACCGCAGCATAGACCGCAAGCTGACTGAGGTGCTGAAGAATGTGGTGAAACTCAACGAGAAGACCGCCACATTGGACGAGTTCAACAAGCTGATGCAGGGAGAATAATTCATTTTTTTGCAAAAAAACTTCCGCGATATAGAGGGGGTTTCCGACTTTTTTATTAACTTTGTTCCGCGTGAGCAAGCGAAAAGGGTCGGTAACCTCCTTTTTGCATATAATATAAATAGGTGGAAAATATGTGGCGCGCGGCGGTTGCCGTCATGGCGGCGAGGCGTGGCCTGCTGGATGAAAGCCCGTTGGGTGATTGTTTATTTTCCATTTTTAATTGTTAATTAAAAGTATAGATGAACGATTTTAGAAAATATGCCACCGGCCATCTTGGAATGAACGGCATGGTGATTGACGACGTGATGAAGGCGCAGATGCAGTATCTCAATCCGTATATCCTTGAGGAGCGCCAGCTGAACGTGACCCAGATGGACGTGTTCTCGCGACTGATGATGGACCGCATCATCTTCCTCGGCACGCAGATTGACGACTATACAGCCAACACCTTGCAGGCTCAGCTGCTTTATCTCGACTCGGTTGACTCGGGCAAGGACATCTCGATATACATCAACAGCCCCGGAGGCAGCGTTACGGCAGGACTCGGCATTTATGACACAATGCAGTTCATATCGAGCGACGTTGCCACGATATGCACCGGCATGGCCGCTTCGATGGCCGCAGTGCTGCTCGTCGCCGGCACGGAAGGCAAGCGTTCGGCGCTTACCCACAGCCGTGTGATGATACACCAGCCGCTCGGCGGCGTGCAGGGACAGGCGTCAGACATCGAGATTGAGGCCAAGGAGATACTCAAGTTCAAGAAGGAACTGTACACAATCATATCCGAACATTCGCATACTCCTTACGACAAGGTGTACAAGGACTCCGACCGCAACTACTGGATGACCGCCGAGGAGGCCAAGGAGTACGGCATGATAGACACCGTGCTGGTAAGGAAGAACGAACGCATGACTTCAAACGCGCAAGATGGCAGGCAGGAATAACAGGATGGAGAAAGTTTGCAGTTTCTGCGGACGCAGCGAGAAGGATGTAAAGCTGCTCATTACCGGGCTTACCGGATATATATGCGAAGACTGCGCCGCGCAGGCATACGAGATTGTGAAGTCTACCGGTGTGCTTGACGAAGGGCCGCGCAGGCAGAACAAGAAGTTCAAGCCCAAGAGGGTTCCGAAGCCGCAGGAGATAAAAGAATATCTCGACCAGTACGTCATAGGGCAGGACGACGCAAAGCGTTGCCTGGCCGTGTCGGTGTACAACCACTACAAGAGGTTGCAGCAACCCGTTGACGACAACGGCGTGGAGATAGAGAAGAGCAATATAATAATGGTGGGCAGCACCGGCACGGGCAAGACATTGATGGCCCGCACGATAGCGAAGCTGCTCGATGTGCCGTTCACCATAGTGGATGCGACGGTGTTCACCGAGGCCGGTTATGTAGGCGAAGACGTTGAGAGCATACTTAGCCGCCTGCTTCAAGTGGCCGATTACGACGTGGAGGCCGCACAACGGGGCATCGTCTTCATCGACGAAATAGACAAGATAGCACGTAAGAGCGACAATCCTTCAATCACGCGCGACGTCAGCGGCGAAGGCGTGCAGCAGGGTTTGCTGAAACTCTTGGAGGGAACGATGGTGAATGTGCCGCCGCAGGGTGGCCGCAAGCATCCCGACCAGGAGTATATCCACGTGGACACGAAGAACATCCTCTTCATCTGCGGCGGTGCGTTCGACGGAATAGAGCGTAAAATCGCCCAGAGGATGAACACCCATGTGGTGGGTTACAACTCCGTGCAGAACGTGCGCAACATAGACAAGAACGACCTGATGAAATACATCCTGCCGCAAGACCTCAAGTCTTTCGGACTGATACCTGAAATCATCGGCCGCCTGCCTGTGCTCACATATCTCAATCCTTTGGACAGGAACGCGCTGCGCTCCATCCTCGTAGAGCCTAAGAACTCAATCGTAAAGCAGTACAAGAAGCTGTTTGAGATGGATGGAATAAAGCTTGAATTCACCGACGACGCACTTGAATTCATAGTAGACAAGGCAATGGAATACAAGCTCGGGGCGCGCGGACTGCGTTCAATCGTTGAGAGTGTGATGATGGATGCCATGTTCGAAGTCCCCTCAAAGAAGGTGGAGACGTTCGAAGTTACTCTCGACTACGCCCGGCAGCAGCTTGAAAAGGCGCATTTCCACAAGCTTGAAAGCGCTTGAGCCGAGCCGTTTTGCACACTAACATTATAAAAGTTACTCTGTTTGTTGTATGAATCATGACGTTAATCTGATAGAGAAACTGAAGCAGTATTTCGGCTTCGACAAGTTCAAAGGCAACCAGGAGGCAATCATCCGCAATCTGCTTGACGGCAAAGACACGTTCGTCCTCATGCCGACAGGCGGCGGAAAGTCGTTGTGTTATCAGCTCCCGTCGCTCATCATGGACGGCACGGCAATCGTCATCTCGCCGCTTATCGCCTTGATGAAGAACCAGGTCGATGTGATTAACGGCATGACGGAGACCGACGGGGTGGCGCATTATTTGAACTCGTCTCTCAACAAGTCGGCCATCGACCGTGTCAAGGCAGACATTCTCGAAGGCAAGACGAAGCTGCTGTATGTGGCTCCCGAGTCGCTTACAAAGGAAGACAACGTTGATTTCCTGCGTGGTGTGAAAATCTCGTTTTACGCCGTTGACGAGGCCCATTGCATCTCGGAGTGGGGTCATGACTTCCGTCCGGAGTACCGGCGGATACGCCCCATCATCAACGAAATAGGCAACGCGCCTGTAATCGCGCTTACGGCTACGGCCACGGACAAGGTGCGCACCGACATAAAGAAGAGCCTCGGAATACTTGACGCGACAGAATATAAAAGCTCGTTCAACCGTCCCAACCTTTATTATGAGGTGCGTCATAAGACCAAGGACATTGACAAGCAGATTGTGAAGTTCATCAAGCAGAACGCCGGAAAAAGCGGAATAATATATTGTCTGTCGCGAAAGAAGGTGGAGGAACTTGCCGCCGTGCTGCGCGCCAACGACATAAAGGCCGCCGCCTACCATGCCGGGCTTGACTCGGGGACGCGCTCCGCCACGCAGGATGACTTCCTCATGGAGCGTATCGACGTGATAGTTGCAACCATTGCGTTCGGCATGGGCATCGACAAGCCTGACGTCCGTTTCGTAATCCATTATGACATTCCGAAGAGCTTGGAGGGCTATTACCAGGAGACCGGGCGTGCCGGACGCGACGGCGGCGAAGGAAAGTGCATCGCTTTCTACTCATATAAGGACCTGAAGAAGCTGGAGAAGTTCATGGAAGGCAAGCCTGTGGCCGAACAGGACATAGGCCGCCAGTTGTTGCAGGAAACTGCGGCTTATGCCGAGTCGTCTGTATGCAGACGCAAGATGCTGCTGCATTATTTCGGCGAAGAGTATGAAAATGACAACTGCGGCAATTGCGACAACTGCCTGCACCCCAAGACCAAGGTTGAAGGAAAGGACGCATTGCTGGTTGTCCTGAACGCCATCGCCGCCGTGAAAGAAGACTTCCGCACGGATTACATAATAGATTTCGTTAAGGGAAAGGACACCAACGACATCGTGGCTCACAAGCATGACAAGCTTGAAGAGTTCGGCTCCGGCGAGGACATGGACGAGAAGTTGTGGAATCCGGTGATACGTCAGGCGCTCATAGCAGGCTTCCTCAAGAAGGATGTTGAGAACTACGGAATTTTGAAGCTCACGTCTGCCGGCAAGAAATTCAGGAAGAAGCCGGAGTCGTTCATGATTGTCCTCGACAATGAATTCAGCGAGGATGACGAGGACGACGAGGGCGGTAGCGGAAGCTCGGCGCTCGACCCGGCACTTTACTCCATGCTGAAGGACTTGCGAAAGAAGATAAGCAAGAACCTGCAACTGCCTCCATACGTTATATTCCAGGATGTTTCGCTTGAGCAGATGGCCACCGTCTATCCTGTGACACTTGACGATTTGCAGAACATACAGGGCGTAGGCGCAGGCAAGGCGCGTCGCTACGGCAAGGAGTTTGTGGCCTTGATAAAGAAGTACTGCGACGAAAACGAAATTGAACGTCCCGAGGACTTGCGTGTAAGGACTGTGGCAAAGAAGTCTGTATTGAAGGTGAAAATCATACAGAGCATCGACCGCCAGGTTGCTCTTGACGACATAGCGGAGGCGCAGGGCATAGATTTCGACATGCTGCTGGACGAGGTTGAGGCCATCGTTTACAGCGGAACGAAAATCAATATCGACTATTTCCTTGAGGAAGTGATGGACGACGACCATATCGACGACATATACGAGTACTTTAAGGAAAGCGACACCGACGACCTTGAGACAGCCCTTGACGAGCTTGGCGGCGACTATCCTGAAGAAGAAGTAAGGCTGGTGCGCATCAAGTTCATGTCAGACATGGGTAACTGATATTGGCTCCGGCAGTGAGGGCCGGGTGCTGTCCTTTTATGGTTTTCAGGCACATAAAGGCTTGAAAACCATATTTTTATGCGTTTCACGATGTCAAAATATTGCAAAATACATTATATTTGCAGGCGGAAACGGCATCTGTGTCGACGCATTTTGTGCATTTTTGCCGTCAAAGATGCCGTTTGACGCATTTGGGGAAACTGGAAACAAGCTTTTAAACTAATAATTAAAACAAATTGAAACTACTATGAAAATGATTACCGAAACGGTTTCAGGCATGGCTGTGTCATGTCTGGAGAAAGTCTGCATTGCTGTTTTCATGCTCTGCGTGACGGTTTCCGCTGCCACGGCGCAGGTCGTGGACGGGCGCAACTTCGGCATCGACGGATTCGCCGCCATGTCCGGTCAGCCGGGCACCGACCATTATCTTGAAGGCGGCACTACGGGCGGTGCCGGCGGCAAGGTGGTTTACGCAGGGACGTTCCAGCAGCTGAAGGCCTACCTGCAGGCGGAGTCGCCATACGTAATCCTTGTCGACAAGGACATGGACACCGGCATCAAATGCTGGGTTGACGACCTGTCAACCGGCCATCTGTGCGACAGGCAGGACGGTTCGCAGGGCGTAGAGACCACTTACGGCGAGCGTGTCATGATAGCGTCTGACAAGACTTTGGTAGGCATTGCCGACCCGGCTACGGGCGAGGCTCCGCTGTTTTCGCGCATCTCGTTCGTGATGCAGCGTTCGAGCAACGTCATCATACGCAACTGCAGGTTCACTATGGCAGGCGTGCCTATACTCAAGTCGGGCGAGAACAAGATTGTTGCCTACCGCGACGGGAAGCAAAAGGAAGTGGGCGACCCTGACTGCATGAGCATCCTGGCCGACGAGAACAGCGCCAAGACCGACTGGGGCGGACACGTCTGGATTGACCATTGCGAGTTTTTCAACGGCAATGCGGCGGACAAGGACCGTTATGACGGGTTGCTTGACTGCAAGAACAACGTGCAGTGGATGACGTTCAGCTACAATCACTTTCATCATCATGACAAGGCCTGCCTGTTCGGCAAGGGTGACAGCGACGTGTTTGACGGGTGCCGCACCATCTCCATGCACCACAACTGGTTCGACAACATTGCCGGTTCGCGCCTTCCGCTGCAAAGGGGCGGTTACCTGCATTACTTCAACAACTACATGGTTGGCAGCGAGGATGGCTGGGACGTGCGTTCAAAAGCCGTCGGCTACATCCAGGCATGCTACTTCAAGGACAGCAAGGCTCCCGTCCGTTCCGACCGTGAAGGCTCGTTGAACATCGACAAGACAGAAGGCTATGGCGTGACATACGAGAACTGCCGGCAGCTGATGGAGGGCTACGCCAACATCGACGGGACTAAGGCAGACAAGTCGCTGACGGTGAATTATACCGACTGGACGCCGGAAAAGACCGACGGCGGATACTTTGTGAACACTCTCGACAAGACCGCCGACGTGCCCGGAACCGTGCAAAAGTATGCCGGGGCGGGGAAAATAGAGATATGGACGGCTTATGCCGACGCGGTGCCTGCCGAGGATATTGACGAATACGCGGCGGCGATAAAGGACAACCCGACGGAGCCTACGTATGACGCGAACGGCGACAAGATAACCGGCATATCCGCAGACGTGGCGCAGGTTGAGGCCGGCGGTGCCGTCGCCATGCAGTATTATTCGCTCGGGGGAGTGCGTCTTGACGCCCCGGCGGTGGGCATCTGTATAAAGAAAAGCGTTGACGGCAAAGGCCGTCTGAGCGCGATGAAGGTTATGGTAAAGTGATGCCGAGGCGAAGTTTGCGCCCACGCATTTTCCGAAAGGCCGCATTTCACATGCTGAAATGCGGCCTTTCAGCGTGTAAGAGGCCGTATTTTGCAGCGTAAAATGCGGCATATTGCCAACGTGTTGATTGTCAGTCGGTTACGCGGTTGCCCGACGAGGCTTTAGCGTAGCCCTGTTAGTGTGCTGCCACCTGCTGCCTGACGCAAGCCGGAACGCTGCTAATGTTTATTAAATTTAAGTATTTGCATACGCGTTGTGCGTGTTGATAATTTGTCCGAATATGGCGCATGATGGTTATAAAAAGATTTTTCTACGTATTTTGTGTAAAAATATATAATTTAATTTGCATTTATACTTTCAATTGCTTATATTTGCAGAGTGTCTAATTTAATAAATTTTTACTATGAAACATCTGTTCATCTACATTTTGTGCGCTTTTATGTGCTGTGGCGCATACGCACAAAGCACTATGACTTCACCCCCTCCTGCGGGTGTTAAGATGAAGGCATTGAAGGCCGCCGAGGCCCGCATCACCGGCAGGCCCGGCCTGCTTCAGAAACTTCAGAAGCAGCAGATGGCTGCAAAATCCGTGCGCAGCGACGACGGCAAGCTGTATGCCGGCCTGCGCCGCATGGGCCGGCCCATGCGCGTGGCCGCCGTGAAAGCTCCTGCGGCAGCCCCCGTGGCTGACGACATGGCGCGCATCACGGTAAATGTTGAGAGCGACTGGGGCGACGGTTCCGGCTACCAGATGCTGCTGGATGCCGACTGTACGATACTCGATTTGCAGTATGTCGACGAAATTTTCGCCGAGTCGGAATACATGCTTCCCGAGAATGCCGGTATGTTTGAGAACTGGCTGGTAGCAGGCCAGACGGCTTCCGTTGACATCCCGGCCGGCAAATATGATTACGTAGTGTTCAATCCCACGCCTTCGGACAATACATATTATATAGCCAATGGCGAGTCGTCGGGAGACGCATACGAGTTCAAGGGCGGTTGTGAATACGTGTTCACCATAACGGTTGGAATGAGTGGCGACAATGTTGCGATTACCAGCAATTCGCCCGTAAGCATCGGCGTGAGCGGCATCACGGCGCCCGTTTCGGGTGAAGGCCTCACCGCCGCAGAGACCGTTACGGCCACGATATTCAACAATGGTACGGAAGCCGTGTCATCGTTTACAGCCACGCTGACAGTAGACGGAGGCACGCCCGTCGCCGAGACTGTGAGCCAGGAGATAGCGCCGGGCGCAACACTCGACTACACATTCACCGCCACGGCCGACCTTTCGGCTCCCGGCATGCACACCGTCACCGTGGCCGTTGACCATGAGGACGACGCGCTGGCCGGCGACAACACCTTTACCGCAAAGGTGAACCATGTCGCCCCCATACCCGCTCCATACACATGCAGCTTTGACGAGGAAGCCGACGTAGACGAATGGACAACGGTGGACGGCAACATGGACGGCGATACGTGGAACATACAGTTCACGGAGGGATATGCCCAGATAATTTACAACGCATACATGGCGTTGGACGACTATCTCGTAACCGTCAACCCGATAGCCCTCAAGGCCGGAACCAACAAGGTGGTGATAGACTACAACGCCCAGAGCGATGGCTATTATGAGAGTTTCGAGGTGCTTTACGGCAAGACCTCAAACGTTGAAGACATGACTGTCCTCAGGACTGTTGATGACTTTGCAATGTCAGAGAACGGTTACGTGCTGCCCGTTAACTTCGATATTGAAGAGGATGGGGCATACTTTTTCGCGATACACGCTACGTCGGAAGCCGACCAGATGGGCATCCTCATCAACAGCGTTGAAATATCGGAAGGCGCATATAAAGGCACGCCCGACCTTGTAATAGACAAGGTTCAGATGCCGCTTTCGAGCTGCTCGCTTGGCGATGGAGAAAAAGTCGTTGTGGTAGTGTCGAACAACGGTACCGCTGATGCAAAGGGCTTTACGCTGGCGTACACCGTCAACGGCGGTCAGGAGACTTCCCGGGAATGCGCTGACGTTGCAGTGCCTGCTGGCGGCAGCGTGGAGGTTGAACTCGCAGGCTTCGACTTCTCCGGGGAAGGCAAGTACACCGTAGCCGTCGAGATAACCGACGTGACGCCCGCCGACGGACAGAATGAAGAGACCGTAACCGACAACAACAGCGCCGAGGGCACAGTGACACACTATACCCCGACCGACGTGCCGTTTACCGTTGTCTTCTCTGACCCCGACCAGCGTGACGAATGGGCAAGCGACGAGTCGTGGGTATATGACGGAGATTATAACTTCGGAATGTACTGCGTTGGCACGACTCCGCTCGTTTCGCGTGGCGTCAACCTTGAGGCCGGCAAGAGATACCGCATCTCTTACAACTACATGGCCGGCATGTATTACTTCTTCTTCGTCGTTTATGACAGTTATGACATCGTGGTGGGCAAGGACGGTGCGCCGCTGTCTGACTGGGAGACGGTAGCGTCGTTCACCGATGTTTATACCAATGACGCTTTCGCCGACAACGATGTAACCTTCACCGTGCCTGCTGACGGCGTTTATTCCATCGGCTTCAAGCAGGATGTGCCGCAAGGAGTGTTCACGCTCGCAAGCGTAAGCGTTACCGAAGTGACATCGTATGACGTGACCCTGAGCAGCGTGACGGGTCTGCCGTCGATGCTGCCGAAGGCTCAGGCCGAGGGTATGGAGATAGCCGTACCGGTGAAGAACAACGGTGCCGAAAGCGTATCGGGTACGGTAAGCGTGACGTTCAACGGCACAGCCGTAGGTTCGGCTGCATTCACTGGCCTTGCTCCCGACGCAACCGAGACGGTCAGCGTGCCTGTTGTGGCACAGGGCCTTGAGGCCGGCAGCGTATCGGTAGAGGTTGAGGCCGTAATCGACGGACAGGAAGACAGCAACCCGGCAGACAATTCCGTGACAGCCGGACTTGAAATAACCGACAAGGTTTACGCTTACGACTACGTTACGGATGATATGTATAACGAGATGTACGCCATCGGCGTACAGGACGGTAGCGCGGCTACTGCGGGCATACCGTTCCTCATCAATGCCGAGACCACGCTTGAAGGCGTGTCGGTAGGCTGGGGCGTGGCCGACGGCCAGCAGATAGGACTGTGCGTTTACAAGTGGGATCCTACGGCAATATACCAGGATGGTGTAATCGAAGTGGGCGATGAAGTGTACACGACCACAGCCGACCAGGGCACCAGCACGGAGCAGGTGGACTATCTGTTTGACGAGCCTGTGACGCTTGAGCCGGGCTATTACTTCATCGGTGTGACTTATGCCGGATACGCATTGGCTGTTGACAATGTAGCTCCTGGCCAGCTCTACTTGCTCGACACGAGCTATGAAGTTCCGTTGGCGATAGACCAGTCTGGTGCAAACCTCGGCACTCCGGCCATCCGCGCGATACTTGACAGCGGTGAACTTTCGGGAATCGGCAATGTTGACGTATCAGCAGGAGCTTCGTCCTTGGTATATGACGAGGCTACCAAGACCGTCACCGCCGTTTCGCCGTCAGGCTCAGAGACAAGCCTTGCCGTTTATGCCGCATCTGGCGCGATGATGGGCGGCGTAAGCTCTGACAGCGGCAGTTGCGTATTCGACGCGTCAAGTCTCGCTCCCGGCGTCTACGTAGCTAAGATGACAAGCGGTGACTATGCTGAGACAAGCAAGTTTGTTGTGAAATAATCCTTTCATGCAGGCAGTGGCCTGCGATAAGAAAAACATCTGTTCGGGGCCGGCAAAGGGAGTTTCCTTGCCGGCCCTTTTCCGTTGCCGGCGGCATAGCCAGTCAGTAGCCGTGTGTACACGTGTGTCGGCCGGCTTTGTGAAATGAAGGCAACATTATTATATAAAGCATTGGTTTGCGCGGCGGTGGTTGCTATTCCGCAGAGCGAGCTGGATGTAAACCCGAACATGCAGCAAAACCCTGAGTACTAATACTCTCTCTGATTAAGTAAATGAATGAGGTTATACTCAGCCTTGCCCATGCTCTGTGACAGAGACTAAAGTAAGGTGTGCGTTTCCAAGTCCCCTGCGGTCGGAAGTCCGTAGGGGACTTTTTCACTAATAAAACAGATTCATCCGCAAATCTGTTGGATGGTTTTTATTCTATTTTCAGTAAATAATCGTTT
>USHW01000048.1 GCA_900554545.1 uncultured Prevotella sp.
CGACAGTGCAGCGAGCCGCTGCTCTGCCGAGCAGGCCGCGTCCAAGCCCTCGGTGCCGTGCTCCGCGAGGTGCTTCTCAAGCTCCTCTATCGGCCTGGCCTTCTGCTGCGCGTTGTCGTAGTATGAGTTGAACATCTTGATGAACGCCCACTGCGTCCAGTGGTAATACTTCGGGTCGCACGTGCGCACCTCCCTGTCCCAGTCGAACGAGAAGCCGATTTTGTCCAGCTGTTCGCGGTAGTGGTTGATGTTCTGCTCCGTCGTCACTGCCGGGTGCTGTCCCGTCTGTATGGCGTACTGCTCGGCCGGCAGGCCGTAAGCGTCGTAGCCCATGGGGTTCAATACGTTGAAGCCCTGCTGCCGCTTGTAGCGCGCGTATATGTCTGATGCTATGTAGCCGAGCGGATGGCCCACGTGCAGCCCCGCCCCAGAGGGGTAAGGGAACATGTTGAGCACGTAGAACTTCCGCTTCTGCGTGTCCTCCGTCACGTGGTAGGTCTTCATCTCGGCCCACCTCTTTTGCCATCTTTTCTCAATCTCGTTGAAGTTGTATTCCATTGCTTCGTATCTTGTTTTTGTTCGTATGCAATAATCCAAGATGCAAAGATAATAAAAAGGTGAGAAGGTGAGAAGGTGAAAGGGTAAAAAAGTAGAAAAGTAAAAAAAGTAAAAAGGTAAAAGGGTAAAAAGGTGAGTAGATAATACAAGCGTTCTTGCGTAAAATTATCATATTTCTCACCTTTTTTACCTTTTTACTTTTTCACCTTTCTACTTTTTTACCTTTCTACCTTTTCACTTTTTTACCTTTTCACCTTTTCTTAGATTGCAGCGTTCACGCCGAACACGCCGAGGATGGCGGTGGCTATGGCTGCGATGATTTTCAGGATTATCGATGCTGTTTGTTTTCCTTTGTCGCTCATTGGTTTTGGTTTTTAGTTTTTAGTTTTTAGTTTTGGGGAGGGCTGGGAGAACTGGGAGGACTGAGAGGGCTGGGTGTGGGAGAGACTGGGAATTGTTAGGTTGGGTTGGGAATTGTTAGGTGGGTTGGGAATTGTTGGGTGAAGTGGGAGTTGTTGGGTTGGCTATGAGTTGTTGGGTTGAGCGGAGGCAGGGCGGCGCCTGCCCTACCCTGCCGCTCTCACCTTTTCATACTTTACCTTGCTACCCTTTCTACTTTTCACCTTTTCACCTTTTCACCTTTTTCACCTTTTTCACCTTTCCTCACCTTCTCACCTTCTCACCTTCTCACTTTCTCACCTTCCCGTCACGCTGTTTCCTCCGTGTCGTCGAGTGCCACGCCTATGGCGTTTTTGGGCAGTTCGGTTACTTTGCAGCCGGTGAGGAGGGCGCGGACGCGGGTCTTGTCCTTCTCGATTTTCGTCTCGGGCTGGAAGAGGACGTGCACCGACTTGACGTTCTGGCCGGCGGTGAACTCCTCTATCGTGTCGGCCGGGCGTGTGGACATGCCGATTTTGAATGTGCCGAGGCGGTTCAGCTTGACGCGGTGCGACATTTGCAGGTGCTTCTGCATTGTCTCCACGAGTTCGCTGAGTACGGCCACTATGTCGGCGCGCTTCACTGTGCAGTTGGCCTGCATCTCCTCGGCGAGGTCGTCGATGTCTACCGTTCCGGTGTGTACGGCGCGTGCGTACCACTTGCCCTGATTGCTTGATGTTCTCCTGTTGTCCTGATAAAGCTTGTAAAATACTGCCATGATGTTTAAGTTTTTAAGTTTGTCTGTTAATTGAAAATTGTTTGTTGTTTGACTGATGCGCATCTTTCACCGGCAAAGGTACGGCGAAAACGGCCGCCGTCCAAGCCGCGGCGCTGTACATTGCAGGAGTGGAACGCTTGACAATCTGCAACTCGCTGTGCGCCAAGGGGTTGCGGCCTGTGCGGCGGAGGGCCGTCCCCTGCCCTGCCAAAGGCCGTGTTTCGGGGCGCGGAAGGCGGCTTTTTGCCGTGTGAAAGGCGGCATACGGTAACGCGCTGGGTTACAGCATGTTAAGAAATTAACAATGAAAAATTAACAATGAAAAATCAGGCAGTTTGGCTGCTTTGTTTGCACATGATTTGTGTTAAATGGTATTGGTTTGCAGACTGACGCCAGCGTCGCAGTTTAATTTTTAATTGTTAATTTTTAATTCCCCATCCCGTCTCCGGCTGTCTGTGCCGTTCACGTTTTTTAGCAGAACGGGGAGAAAGTATATAGTGTTGTGAACTTATTGTGCACGGAATGCGTGTAATTTTGCAGCCGGTTGTTTTCAAGTTGACAAGTGACGAGTTGACGAGTGACAAGTTGACGAGTTGACAAGGAACAAGTAACAAGTTTTTCAATTAACCTAACAATTTCAGGAAATGACAATGGAAATGGAAAAGAATGCGTGCGTGATGCGCGCAAGGGAGTATTCGCAGACGCTCACGCGCGAGCAGAGGCAGCGCGCAAAGGAGAAGCTCGTGGCGCAGTTCGCCGAGCTGTTGGGGCGTTCGCCTGCGGAAAATATCTACTGGATGGAGACTGTGACCGACCTTATGGACCTGTCGCACGTGGTGTATCTCACGGGTCTTATGACCGACGGGCAGGGCCGCCCCTTCGGCTTCAGGCGCATCGTTGAGCGTGCCTGCGCCGTGCTGCACGTGCCGCTGCCGGCCAACCCCTACTCGATGGCCTTCAACGCGCGCAACCGCAAGGGCGTGCGCCAGACGTCGATGTTCAGCAGATACTGCTGGCTGATGTATTCGACTGACTCTACCAACCCGATAAACGGCATGGTGAGGATTATGGGGGAGTGAAGAATGAAAAATGAAGAATGAAAAATGAAGAATGAAGAATGAAAAATGAAGAATGAAAAATGAAGAATGAAAAATGAAGAATGAAAAATGAATAATGAATAATCAGGAGGATGGGTATCGGGCTTATCAGGCTTATTTGGCCTATGCTAATTGAATAGGGCTAATAAGGCTAATAGGCCAAATAGGGCTAATAGGCCAAATAGGGCTAATAGGCCAAATAAGCCTGATACCCTACCTATGATTTTTCATTTTTCATTTTTCATTTTTCATTCTTCATTCTTCATTTTTCATTCTTCATTCTTCATTCTTCATTTTTCATTTTTCATTTTTCTTCTTATTTTTGCAGAAACTCAAAACGGTTATGCGAAACAAGTTTATATTATTCATGCTGGCGCTGTCTGTGGTGCTGGGCGCCGCCGCGCAGGGCAAGGTAAGGATAGCCTGCGTGGGCAACAGCATCACCGAGGGCTACGCCTTGGCCCACCCTGAGACCGAGAGCTACCCTGCCGTGCTGCAGCGCATGCTTGGCGACGGCTACGAGGTTGGCAACTTCGGACTGTCGGCTCACACGCTGATGATGAAGGGCAACCTGCCCTACATGTCGAAACAACGCTACAAGGACGCGCTGGACTTTGCGCCCGACGTGGTGACAATCATGCTGGGCACCAACGACACCAAGCCCGAAAACTGGGCGCACAAGGACGACTTCCAGGCCGACCTGCGCACCATGGTTGACGCCTTCCAGGCGCTGCCCTCCCACCCCAAGGTGTACCTCTGCCTGCCCGTTCCGGCGGAGCACAAGGAATGGGGCATCAGCGACAGCGTGATGACCTACGGCGTGATACCGCGGATAAGGGAAGTGGCGCGCGAACGCCACCTGCCCGTAATCGACCTTAACACACTGCTGCGCCCCTACCACCCTTGGGCTTACACCGACGGAGTGCACCCCGACAGGCGCGGGGCGGCTGTCATCGCGGCAGGCATATACCGCGCGCTGACCGGACGCGAGCCTGACCCCCTTGCGGCAGGCCGCACCGACCTTGCACTGTGGTATGACGGACAACACCCATCGTGGGGCGCGACCAACACCGGCGGAGCGTGGCTCTGCGCCACCTGTGGGAACACTGGCTCTACACGGGCGACAGGCGTTACCTTACGGAGATATATCCCGTGATGAAGGGCGCGGCCGACTTCTTCCTGTCTACCATGGTGCGCGAGCCGAGCCACGGATGGCTTGTAACCGCGCCCACGTCGTCGCCCGAGAACGAGTTTTACGCTTCGCCCACCGACCGCACCCCGGTGAGCGTCTGCATGGGTCCTACAATGGACATACAGCTTGTGCGCGAGCTGTTCACCAACGTGGCAGAGGCCGCCTCCGCGCTCGGCGTTGACGCAGATTATGCCGACAGCCTGCGTGCCGCCGTGGCGCAGCTGCCGCCCCACCAGGTGAGCAAGGAGGGCTACCTGATGGAGTGGCTTGAGGATTATGAGGAAGTGGACGTGCACCACCGCCACGTGTCCCACCTCTACGGACTGCACCCCGGTAACCAGATTTCGCCGTACAAGACGCCTGAACTGGCCGACGCTTGCCGCGCCACGCTCAGCCGTCGGGGCGACGGCGGCACGGGATGGAGCCGCGCGTGGAAGATAAACTTCTGGGCGCGCCTTGGCGACGGCGACCGCGCCTACACGCTGTTGCGCAGCCTGCTGCACCCGGCTTATACGCAAGCCGACCCGAAGCAGCACGGCAGCGGCACGTTCCCCAACCTGTTCTGCTCGCATCCGCCATTCCAGATGGACGGCAACTGGGGCGGAACGTCGGGCATAGCCGAGATGCTGGTGCAGAGCCAGGACGGCTTCATAAGCCTGCTGCCGGCCCTGCCTTCACAGTGGACGGAGGGCAGCCTGCACGGCTTCAAGGTGCGCGGCGGCGCTTCGGTTGACATGAAATGGAGCGGCGGCAAGCCCACAGAGGTGACCGTAACGGGCGGATGGCAGCCCGACATACGGCTGAAGACGCCGCAGGGCGTCACCTCCGTGAAGGTGAATGGCGAGGAGCGCGGGGCAGGGGAGTTCGTAGCCCTGACGCTGAAGCCGGGCGAACGCGCCGCAATCATTTTCAAATGACGCGCCGCAGCCAGCCTTACAGCGGTTTGAAAGGCCGGTGTACAGCCGTGTCTACACGGTTTTGTCAAGCATAAAAACCGGGCGGAAGTTTTACCATCCGCCCGATTTTTTGTAATTTTGCAGGAAAATTTATAAGCAGACAAGTTACGAGCAGACAAGCAGACAAGGGGATTTGACTTGCCTGTTGACAAAGGAAACTTCCTTGTTTGCTTGTCACTTGTCTACTTGTCAACTCTAAAAAAATAAAGATATGTCCAAGAAAGACAACGAGCTTACGCCGATGATGAAGCAGTTTTTCTCGTTCAAGGCGCAGCATCCCGACGCACTGCTGCTGTTCCGCTGCGGCGACTTCTACGAGACTTACCTGCAAGACGCCATCGACGCCAGCCGGATACTCGGCATAACACTGACGCGGCGCAACAACGGCGGCGTGAACAACAATCCCACCGAAATGGCGGGGTTTCCTCACCACGCGCTCGACACTTACCTGCCAAAGCTCGTAAGGGCGGGCCGCCGCGTGGCCATCTGCGACCAGCTGGAGGACCCCAAGCTCACCAAGAAGCTCGTGAAGCGCGGCATAACGGAGCTTGTGACGCCGGGCGTGGCCATGACCGACAACGTGCTCGACTACAAAGAAAACAACTTCCTTGCAGCCGTCAACTTCGGACGCACGGCCTGCGGCGTGGCTTTCCTTGACATATCCACCGGCGAGTTCATTGCCGGTGAAGGCTCTTACGACTACGTTGAGAAGCTGCTTGTGAACTTCTCGCCGAAGGAGGTGCTCTTCGAGCGCGGCAAGAGGGAGACGTTCGAGCGGTGGTTCGGCAGCAAATACTTCACCTTCGAGCTTGATGACTGGGTGTTTGCCGAGCAGACCGCCGAGCAAAAGCTGCTAAAGCACTTCGGCGTGAAGTCGCTCAAGGGCTTTGGCGTTGACCATCTGCGCAGCGGTGTGACGGCCGCCGGGGCTATACTCCATTACCTCGAGATGACCCAGCACACGCACATAGGCCACATAACGTCGCTCGCACGCATCGACGAGGAACGCTACGTGCGCCTCGACCGCTTCACCATACGCTCCCTTGAACTGCTGCACCCGATGCAGGACGACGGCTCGTCGCTCCTCGATGTGCTCGACCATACCGTAACGCCGATGGGCGCGCGCCTGCTTAGACGCTGGCTTGTGTTCCCCCTGCGCGACGCAAGGGCCATAGAGTCGAGGCTCGACGTGGTTGACACTTTCTTCCGGAACACAGAGTTCCGCGACGTTGTTGACAGCAGCTTCCGCCGCGTGGGCGACCTCGAACGCATAATATCAAAGGTGGCCGTGGGGCGCGTTTCGCCGCGCGAAGTGGTGCAGCTGCGCGCCGCCTTGCAGGCTCTCGGTCCCGTGAAGGCCGCCTGTCTTGAGTCGGGCAACGACTCGCTGCGCCGCATCGGCGAGAACATCAGCCTCTGCGAGAGCCTGCGCGACAGGATAGGGCGCGAGGTGAACGCCGACCCTCCGCAGCTTGTCAGCAAGGGCGGGGTGATACGCCAAGGAGTGAACGCCGAGCTTGACGAGCTGCGAAGCATATCCACCGGCGGCAAGGAGTATCTGCTGAAGATACAGGAGCGCGAGACTGAGGCCACCGGCATAGCCTCGCTGAAGATAGGTTACAACAACGTTTTCGGCTATTACTTGGAAGTGCGCAACACGTTCAAGGACAAGGTGCCGCACGACTGGGTGCGCAAGCAGACACTGGCGCAGGCCGAACGTTACATCACTCAGGAGCTGAAGGAATACGAGGAGAAAATCCTCGGAGCGGAAGACAAAATCCTTTCGCTCGAAGCTAAGCTCTTCGGCGAGCTTGTTGAAGCCATGCAGGAGTACATACCGGCCATCCAGGCCGACGCCGCCTTGGTGGCTAAAATCGACTGCCTGCTGTCCTTCGCCAAAGCGGCGGAGGAACACGGATACGTCCGTCCGGTGATAGAAGCCGACGAAATAGTGCTCGACATCAAGCAGGGACGCCACCCGGTGATAGAAACCCAGCTGCCGGTAGGGGAGAGCTACGTGCCCAACGACGTCTACCTTGACGACCGCCGACAGCAGATAATCATAATAACAGGTCCCAACATGGCCGGTAAATCGGCTCTGCTGCGACAGACGGCGCTCATCACTCTGATGGCTCAGACGGGCTGCTACGTGCCGGCAGAGAGCGCGAAAATAGGCTTGGTGGACAAGATTTTCACCCGTGTCGGCGCGTCGGACAACATCTCTTTGGGCGAATCCACGTTCATGGTGGAAATGACCGAGGCCGCCAACATTCTCAACAACGCCACGCCGCGCTCGCTCGTGCTCTTCGACGAGCTTGGCCGGGGCACGTCGACTTACGACGGAATAAGCATCGCATGGGCCATCGTGGAATACCTGCACGAGCACCCCAAGGCCGCCGCACGTACCCTTTTCGCCACCCACTACCACGAGCTTAACGAGATGGAAAAGAACTTCAAGCGCATAAAGAACTACAATGTCAGCGTGCGCGAGGTGGACGGCAAGGTCATCTTCCTGCGAAAGCTCGAACGAGGCGGCTCCGAACACTCCTTCGGTATCCACGTGGCGCAAATCGCCGGAATGCCGAAGAGCATCGTTCACCGCGCCGAAGCCATACTGAAACAGCTCGAAGCGGACAACGCACAGGTGGGCACGGTGGGCAAGCCGTCGGCCGAGAAAATCAACGCCGGCCGCGACGGCATGCAGCTCAGCTTCTTCCAGCTTGACGACCCCGTGCTCTGTCAGGTGCGCGACGAAATCCTCGGTCTCGACATCGACAACCTCACTCCCGTGGAGGCGCTCAACAAGCTCAATGAAATAAAGAAGATTGTCACGGGAAAATAGTTTTTCAAATCATAATGCACAATTCATAATTCACAATTGCCTGCGGACAAGCGGCAATCGGATTTATGGGTTGTGCATTATCGTTTATAGACTGTTTATTGTGTTTGTGGATTATGAATTGACCTTGGTTTGTCGTAATTCCGCAGGCGATTATGAATCATGAATTGTAAATTATGAATTATTTAAGACGTTACTTCCTGTTTTTCATTGCGGTTTTCATCAACGCCTACGGCATCAGCTTCATAACCAAAGCCATGCTCGGCACGTCGCCAATAACAAGCGTGAACTACGTGTTGAGCATGTTCACGCCGCTAACGATGGGGCAGTGGACAATCATAGTCAACCTGTCGTTCCTCGTGTTCGAGTTCTTTCTGATGACGCGCGCCCAGCTCCGTGCCGACCTTAGGATGTACCTGTTGCAGATACCCATATCGCTTTGCTTCGGCACTTTCATCGACATATCCATGTCATCGCTCGCGTGGCTCGAACCTGTGGGCTACGTCGCCAAGGCGGCCAGCACGCTGGCAGGCTGCGTAATCCTTGCCGTGGGCATAGCCCTCGAGGTGAAGGCCGACGTGGCGATGGTGGCCGGCGAGTTTTTTGTCCGCGTGATAGCACGTAAGATTAAGGGCGACTTCGGCTACGTAAAGCTTGGGTTCGACATTGCCAACGTGCTCATAGCCTGCGGCTTGTCGCTTGTTTTCCTCCACGGCATACGCGGCATTGGACTGGGTACTGTGGCCGCAGCCGTGCTCGTGGGGCCGATAGTTCATTGGTTGACGCCTTTTTGCCGCGTGTTCGACGGCCTTTTGGGTTGCGGTTTGCCGTCAATCGGAGCGCAAAAGGCCACATCTGGCAGCTACATCGTCTACACCATAGCGCGCGAGTATGGCAGCGGTGGCCGCCGTCTGGGCGAAATGCTTGCCGCAAGACTCGGCGTGAAAGTGTATGACAGGGCGTTCATCAAGCTGGCGGCGAAAAACAGCGGCATGGACGAGAAGTATGTCATGGAGAACGAACAAACCATTCCTTCGTTCTGGCTGAAGTGTATCCTCACGCAGGGCTACGGCACGCAGGCCGGGCGCGGACTGTCGGCTGACGACGTGCTCTTCGTGGCCGAGAGCCAGACCGTAAAAGAGCTGGCTGACCGTGAGCCTTGCGTAATCGTCGGTCGCTGCGCCGACTTTGTGCTTAGGGACAATCCCAACGTAGTGCGCGTGTTCTGTTACACCGACGAGCAGAGCGCCGTAGACCGCTGTGTCGGCGAATACGGACTTGACAAGGACAAGGCTTTCGCCGAGATATGCCGCATAAACCGCGCACGCGCCAACCATTACGAATATTACACAGGCCGCCGGTGGGGCGACCCACACAACTACGACCTGGCCGTGAACACCGGCCGCGTGGGCTTGGAAACGGCATGCAACATGATTATGGAACTCAAGAAACCAACCGCGAAATGATAAGGAAAGCAACTTTTGAGGATGCGCCCCAGATAGCCGCACTGTACAACCGATACGTAATGAACGGCGTCGAGAGCTTCGAGACCGAGGCCGTAAGCGCCGACGAAATGCGCCGCCGCGTGGCCGGGATATCGCCGCGCTGGCCTTGCTACGTGGCCGAAGAGTGGGGCAGGGTGGTGGGCTTCTGCTACGCCCACCCGTGGAAGGAGCGCGCAGCCTACTGCAACACGCTTGAAACCACAATATACCTCGACCCGTCAGTACACCGCCAAGGCGTCGGCACCGCGCTGATGCGCCAGCTGATAGCCGACTGCCGCGCCCTTGGATGCCGCGCCCTCATAGCCTGCATCACCGGCGAGAACACGTCCAGCATAGCATTCCACAGCCGCCTCGGCTTCGAGCGGGTGTCCCTTTTCCGCAGCGTGGGCTACAAGATGGGCCGCTGGCTCGACGTGGTTGACATGGAACTGCTGCTGTGGTAAAAAGGTGATAAGGTGGGAAAGTGAGAAGGTGAGAAAGAAATAAAAGGAAAATAGAGGAAATTTACAGAAGTTTTCCTCTATTTTCCTTTTATTTTATGTTTTATGATTTCATCGTATGTTTCGGATTTCACGTATCCGATTAGCCTGTTGTTAAGCGGTATTTCGTCCATCAGACCTTGCCTTACAAGCCCTTGCAGGTCGGTTCTTGCAGTGTGCCCTGTTATGTTGAAGCGTGTGGCTACTTCCTTTACGGTCAATATTTCGTTTTCTTTTCCTGTGATGATTTTCAGTATGTGTGCCTGTCGCTGGTTTATGCCTTTCACGCCTTTGAACATCAGGATGCTGTCGCGCTCGTTGATTTTGCGTTGCAGGTAGTTTTTCAGTTCCTCGTAGGCCCGTTTCATCGTGTCGAGGTTGAACTGGATGAAGTACGACAGGTCGTTGTCGTCGTGTTCGGTGTAGAGGAAAGCACGCTCGTATTTGGCCTTGCTGGTGTAAATGATGCGTGATATTGACAGGTATTCGGTGAGCCAGTAGCCTTTTTTCATCATGTACCAGTAGACCAGTGAGCGCGCCGTGCGGCCGTTGCCGTCGGCGAAGGGGTGGATGTAGGCAAGCATGAAATGCAGTATGATGCCTTTGATTATGGGGTGGATGAAGTCGTCGGGCGAGTCGTTGTTGGCGAAGGTGCACAGTTCTTCGAGCAGTTGAGCCACCTCTTCGTGCGGTGGCGGTGTGTGGGCAATGTCGCCTGTTATGCCGTCCATCGCCACGATGTCGTCGGTCTGGCGAATGCTTCCCTCGTCGTCCTTGTTCTCAAGCGTTCCCGCTGAGATGTAACGGTGGATGTCGAGCAGCCTTTCCACGGTGAATTCGTCGTCCCTATGCTCCGACAGATAACGTATTGTGGCGTAGTTGTTGGCTATCATAAGCTGGCTCTTGTCGCGCGGCTTAAGGTTCTTGCGCAGCATGTCCTTGGCTACTTTGCGCGTGGTCGAGGCGCCTTCCATCTGGCTTGAGGCTATTGCTTCCTCCATGACAGAACTTACAAGGTAGAAGTTCTTGTCGTTTTCGGGTATCAGGTTGTTCGTGCCGAGGCTACCGCCGATGTTCATGTCGAACTCGTGCAGCATGGCGTGCATCTGCTCCGTTACGGTGAAATAGAACTTATATTTGCCGAATGTCACGGCTTTCGCGTTGGCTATGCGTTGCAGCTTCACGGCCTGCCACAGCACGGCGGGGTCTACATCTGCCGGCGCCATATATTTCACTTTGTCCCAGTAGAGGTACGAACTGTTGATTTTCTTCATCAGCTGGGCTGTTTCGGGGTTGTAAATCAGCTTTACGGCTTCCCTGAAAAGCTTTTGGTTGTGTTTCGGGGTGTTTTCTATCATTGCGTCGTGAATATGCCGCAAATATAAGGAAAATAATCTTACAATAAAAGGGAAATAGAGGAAATTTGCGGAAAATTTCCTCTATTTCCCTTTGTTTCTTTGTTTTCTTAACCCTCCGCCCCGAGCCTTTTCGTCACTTTCGGGCAGAACATGCAGACGAGGCCGAGCGCGATGAAGGGCAGGCTGAGCAGCTGGCCCATGTTGAGGAGCATCGAGGCTTCGAACTCTTCCTGTATGTCCTTGGTGAACTCGATGAAGAAGCGGGCGGTGAATATCAGCGTTATGCAGAGGCCGAAGAAGAAGCCTGTGCCGACGCGCTGCGGCTGCTTGCGGTAGAGGTACCAGCCGATGAAGAAGAAAATGGCGTAGGCTATGGCCTCGTAGAGTTGTCCGGGGTGGCGCGGAAGCAGGTCCACGCGCTCGAAGATGAACGCCCAGGGCACGTCGGTGGCCTTGCCTATTATCTCGGAGTTCATCAGGTTGCCCAGGCGTATGAGGCAGGCCGTTACGGGAGTGGCGATGGCCACGTTGTCGAGCACGCGCCAGAGGTTGACCTTTGTGCGGCGGACGTACAGCCAGAGGGCTATGATTAGTCCGATGGTGCCGCCGTGGCTGGCCAGCCCTTCGTAGCCGGTGAACTTCCACGAGCCGTCGGCCAGGAAGTGTATGGGCAGCACCATCTCCACCATGTGCTTGCCGCTGGAAAGGAAATAGTCGGGTTCGTAGAACAGGCAGTGGCCCAGGCGCGAGCCTATGAGTATGCCTATGAAGCAGTAGATGAACAGCGGGTCAAACAGCTCCGGCTTGATTTTCTGCTCCTGATACAGCTTCCTTACTATGAGGAACGCCGCCAGCAGGCCCAAGAGCCAGCACAGCGAGTACCAGCGGAGGGCGAAGCCGCCTATGCGGAACGCCACGAGGTCGGGGTTCCAGAGAATGTAGAGAAAAGTGTCCATAACAATAATTTACCCACCCCAACCCTCCCAAAGGGAGGGAGTTTGATAACCCTTGTTGGTGAGGTAATTCAATTTATATAATTATAATCACATTAATATAACACCTGTTTGGCAACGACTTTTGCGCTTGCCACGGCATTTCCGGATGGCAAGGGCTTGATTGTCTTTTGCCGTCTTTTTACGCTTTCATATTACGTAGCCGAAGAAGCAAACCAAGCTCCCTCCCTTCGGGCGTGACGGGGTTGGTTTGGTTACACGTTGAAGCGGAAGTGCATTATGTCGCCGTCCTGCACAACGTAGTCCTTGCCCTCGATGCCCAGCTTGCCGGCTTCGCGCACGGCGGCCTCGGAGCCGTACTTTATGTAGTCGTCATACTTGATTACTTCGGCGCGGATAAAGCCCTTCTCGAAGTCGGTGTGTATCACTCCGGCGCACTGCGGAGCCTTCCATCCCTTCTTGTATGTCCACGCCTTCACCTCCATCTCGCCTGCGGTGATGAACGTCTCGAGGTTCAGCAGGGCGTAGGCCTTCTTGATAAGGCGGTTCACGCCGCTCTCCTCCAGCCCCAGCTCGTCGAGAAACAGCTTCTTGTCCTCGTAGCTTTCAAGGCTGGCTATGTCCTCCTCGGTCTTGGCGGCTATCACCATCGCCTCGGCGCCTTCCTCCTTGGCTATTTCCTCCACGCGGCGGCTGTATTCGTTGCCGGTCTTTGCCGAAGCCTCGTCAACGTTGCATACGTACAGCACGGGCTTGGCTGTGAGCAGGAAAAGATTGCGCGCGGCCTCCTGCTCCTCCTTGCTCTCGAACTCAACGATGCGTGCGTTCTTGCCCTGTTCGAGCACCTGCTTGTATGCTTCCAGCACTGTGACTTCCACCTTTGCGTCCTTGTTTCCGGCGGCGGCCACCTTCTGCTGCTTGGCCAGACGCGCCTCGATGGTTTCCAGGTCCTTCAGCTGCAGCTCGGTGTCGATAATCTCCTTGTCGCGTATGGGGTCGATTGAGCCGTCAACGTGGGTTATGTTGTCGTCGTCGAAACAGCGCAGCACGTGTATTATCGCGTCCGTCTCGCGTATGTTTCCGAGGAACTTGTTGCCCAGGCCCTCGCCCTTCGACGCGCCCTTCACAAGTCCGGCAATGTCTACAATCTCGCATGTGGCCGGCACTATGCGGCCCGGATGCACGATTTCGGCCAGCCGCGTAAGCCTCTCGTCGGGCACGGTTATCATGCCCACGTTAGGCTCTATTGTGCAGAACGGGAAGTTTGCCGCCTGCGCCTTGGCGCTCGACAGGCAGTTGAAAAGGGTTGACTTGCCCACGTTGGGCAGCCCCACTATACCACATTTTAATGACATATCGATATAAACGTTTACATTCTACGGGTGCAAAGGTAGTGCAAATTTTCGAGTAAGCGAAGCGAAAGCAAATCCATTTGTTTTCGTGAGCGAAAGAAAATTATACAAGTTGAACGAAAAAGCAAAATAAAAGGGCGTGAAACGGACTTTTATTTTGCTTTTCCGAGACGCAGCCTACCTTAATTCAAAGGTAGTGTTTTTTAAAGAAGTTAAAGCCATCGCCTTGCACATTTATACTTGATGTTCTTATAAACGACAAAAGTAATGGCTTTAACTTCTCTAACTTCTTCATTCATTCTGCGCCGTTTTGCATTGCAAAAGGCCGCGAAACGCGCTGTAAAATGCCGTGAAATGCAGAGCGTTTTGCGGCATTCCGTAACGTGTTGAGTGTCAAGGCGTTCAGCCTCTGACGTAGTGCGGCAGCTCGTCGGGGATTACCATCGACACCTCGACGATGCCCTCTACGCGCCCGTCGGCGTCGGTCACAGCCGTCTGGTAAATCATCTTGCGCACGCCCTCCTTCTCTATTGTGTAGGCGTTCGTGCCGCCCTCCGTCAGCAGCCGCCTGATAATGCCCGCCGCGCGCTCCCCGTGGCAGTCGTAGAGGCTCTTGCCTATGAGGTTGCCGTGTTTGCGGTACGTCTCCCTCGCCCTGCGGTTCATGTAGCGTATTACGCCGTCCTTGTCGGCTGCGGTCACGGCGCACGCCATGCCCTCCGCCCAGTCAAAGTTGTTGTCCATATCCTTTTTCGTGTTTGTAAGTTTGGTGTTGAATGTTTGTTCTTGACATTAAACCGACTAAAAAACGACTATCTTTTTAGTCGGTTTTAGTCATTTTTAGTCGGTTTTTAGTCATTTTTTAGTCATTTTCCAGTCGGTTTTAGTCATTTTCAGTCTGTTTTGACTGAATTGGCCACCAATGTTTTCCATTGGATGTAATTAGTCTTTTCCCCTTCATTTCCTTCAGGATGTTGCTCAAATGCTTGTATTTCTGCTCCTCGTTTTTTGTTGCCGGCAACACGGAAGACACGTATTCCATTATTTCCGCGCGTGTAGCCCCTTTGTCGGTGCTGCTTACGAACTGTCCTATCATCTGGAACAGGCGTTCTTTCTCGAGTCCTTTCACCTTGTTGTAATGTGGCAGCTGATGGGTGATTTGCGCCACGCTTAGCGATATTGTATAGTTTGGCGACCTGCCTTCAATCAGTCCGTGCGCTTTAAGGTGTCTTATGGCAAGAGGCGTTACGGGCTTATGCTTTTGCACGGCGTCGAGCCAGATACATTCCTGAAGCGACTGCTCGCTGTTCTTGAACGACGTGCCCACTATCTCGCGTGTCTTGTCAGCCACGCCGAATACGAGCCACGCGAAGTCAGTTCCGCGCAGGTTGGCTTCGTTGCTCAAGGCGGAAAAGTATTTGCCCAGTTCGTTTACGTCGAACGAGTTTTTGGCTTCCTTGAATTCTACAACTTCGTTTTCAGGCGACAGCAGAAGCGTCTGAAGTATATTGTTGAAGTCGGTCATTTGAGTCAGTGTTTATTACGGTAATGCAAATATAGATATTATTTCCGAACATGCAAAATTGTTTTTGTCTATGCTTTGTTTGTATTATTATCCGATAATCCGTATATTTGCAGCGTGACGCACTGCGTGCGCCGCATGTTTTAGAGGAATTAAGAAGCGTTATGCTTGTCGTACAACCGGAAACCTAGGAAATTTCCACAATGTACACGACGTAGGCATGATGGTTCTCACGCTTGGCGTGGGCTGCTGTCGTTGCGTTTGTGTACATGGGCTTTCCTAGGGCCTCCGGTTGAAGACGCTGGCATTGCAGTTCCACGCTTCAACGTTTTAAATGGTGCTTTGGGATTGCAGCACCGCAAATTCTGATATGATGAAAAAACATTTTTTGAAACTTGTGTTGTTCTTCGGGCTGATGTTATCGCCCATGTGTTTGTCCGCACAGGCAGGAAAGGCGGTTGTCAAGGCTGGTACGGTTGTTGAGTTGCAGGCTGTGAAGACGGTCTATGCAAGGGATGTCGAGATTGGCGACAACGTGAAGTTCAATGTCGTGGCCGACGTTAAATCGGACGGCAAAGTGCTGATACCTGCTGGTACGGTCGCCGACGGCATTGTAACCGAGGCCAAGAAGTCATCACTGGCTGGCACGAAAGGCAGGCTTTCGGTTGATTTGAAAAGCCTTACGCTTGCCGATGGTACGAAAGTTGCGTTGGACGGAACGGTGCGCGTGGTAGGTAAGAACCGTACACCGCTGGCCGTAATCACGGGTTTGTTCATCTGGCCGTGCATCTTCATTCCCGGCACTAAGGCTGTTTTGACCGAAGGACACAATGCTACTGCGACGGTTGTGGCCAATACTGAAATCACGGTAGGGCAGTGATGCTGTAACAAGCTGATAATCAATAAAATGCGACAAGCCGCCTTTCATAACGTGAAAGGCGGCTTGTTGCTGTTTCAGAGGCGGTATCCTGCACTGCAAGATAACGCCGGTATTTTTTTTGTTTGTTTTTTTTTTTTTTTCTCGG
>USHW01000049.1 GCA_900554545.1 uncultured Prevotella sp.
GACTTATAAAAAAGATTAACAACAAACTATGCACTTAGTTGCGGAATTAAGGTTTCTGAAGCCGGTAGCGGAACAGAGACGACGGCCTTCACCATAACCGCCGACAACGAGACGGGCCGGAGCGGAGCCGTGCTGGCATACGCAGGCGGTGCTGTCAACGGATATGAGGCGGCAGAGGACGTGCAGCTGATGCGCAACCTGCTCGGCAACAACGCCAACGAGCTGTCTGTCTACACCGTGGCAGGCGACAAGGCGGTCAGCGTAAACCGCGTTAAGGACTTGCAGCAGATACCGCTCGGCGTGTTCGCTGCCGACGGCGATGTAACCACGCTGACGTTCACAGGCGTTGAGGCTCTGCTCGAACCGTCGCTCTATGACGCCGAGACGGGCACTGACACGCCGCTCACCGAGGGCATGACGATAAGCGTTGACGGTTCGTCGCACGGCCGTTACTTCATCCGAGCCAAGGGCGCAGGTTCAGGTTCTGACGGCTCTACGGGCGTAACCGATGTTACGGGCGGCGGCAACGACGTGAGTGTTTATTCGGTTGAGCCGTGCCAGGTAGTAGTGTCTTCGGGCGCGGAGCTTATGGAGGTAGGCGTTTATTCGGTTGGCGGCTCTCTGCTCAAGCGTGAGAGCGTAGGCGGCGGAAGCACGTCATGCAAGCTATACGGCGTTGACAGCGGCGTGGCTGTTGTGCGCGTTGTTACAGCCGACGGTACGTTTACCCGCAAGATAACTGTCAGGTAAAAAGATTGTATGGCGTCCGCCTGCGGCGCTTGGCCACGGCAAATGCCGTGGCAGGCGTCAGGCGCGGACGGTGCAGCCAACAGGCTGACAGCCAGGAAGTTGGCTGAGGTATGGCAAAAGGCGGCGTTTCGCATTGCGAAATGCCGCCTTTTATGTTGTGAAACGCGGCCTTTTGCGCTGCGTTTTGCCGTGTTTTGCTTTTCTTGCGTCAGCCGGCTTGCGGCTTGACGGCCGTATTCTCCGGCCAAGTCTTTTGCGCAGAGCCGGTGTGCGGATGCCATTTGCGTTGTTTTTTTGCCGTTAAAGGGCACAAAAAAGGTGGGCAGATGTGTGTAAATTCGTAATAAAAATGTAACTTTGCAGCCGAATTTCGAGTTTTTATCATAACCATGGGAAAGGAAACTTCGCAAAGGATACAGACTTCAATCCTCAACGCGGCGGAAAAGAAAGTGCTTGTATGGATGGCCGAAAGACTGCCGCAGTGGGTGACATCCGATATGCTGACATTCCTCGGAGTGGCCGGAGCGGTGATATGCGCCGTGGGCTTCGTCCTGGGCAATTATGACGTGGAATGGCTTTGGCTGTCGTCGCTGGGCCTTGTCGTAAACTGGTTTGGCGACAGCCTTGGCGGCACGCTGGCGCGCGTGCGGAAAACGCAGCGCCCCGTGTACGGCTTCTTCATCGACCATACGCTTGACGCCGTGACGCTGTGCATAATGTGCATAGGAGCCGGATTGTCGCCGATGCTGAGGTTCGATGTGGCAATGCTGGTGCTGGCCGGTTATCTGTGCTTGTCGATATATACTTATATCGGCGCGATACTGAAAGGCGAGTTCCGCCTGACCTACAGCAGTTTCGGCCCTACGGAGTTCCGTCTCGTCGTGATTTTAATCAACACCCTTTACATGTACACGTCGTGGGCTGACGACCGTTATTCGCTCTACGGCTACGAGTTCGGCGTGTTTGATGCCGTGGGATTTGTCATAGCGGTGCTGCTTTTCGTGATGTACCTTATACAGTTCTTCAAGGACAAGAAGGAGCTTGCACTGAAAGACCCGTTGAAAATAATGAAAAATGAAAAATGAATAATGAATAATGAATAATTAGAAATGAATAATGCGCAATTAATTCTTCAGTCTTAATTCTTCATTTTTCATTCTTCATTCTTCATTCTTCATTTTTCATTTTTCATTTTTCATTTTTCATTCTTCATTTTTCATTCTTCATTTTTCATTCTTCATTTTAATAAAAAATGCTTCGCTATATAGAGTTTGTGGTAAGTAGGCTGTTCGGCACCGGCGTTGACACGTTCGTGCTGTGGCTGTGTTCCACGTATGTGTTCGATACATACTGGGGCGATTATATCGTGTCGCCGGTAATATCGTTCGAGTTCGCGGTGTTGAGCAATTTCCTTTGCTCGTACTGCTGGATATGGAAGAGCCGCATAGAGAACCGCTGCGCAGCCGACTTCTGCCGCCGTTTCGTTGTGTTCAACATCTCGTCGGCGTTGGGCTTTTTGGTGAAAATGCTTTTCCTGCTGCTGTTCGAGCGCATTTTCGGCTGGACGGTGGTGTGGTGCAACCTTGCGGCGCTGCTTATTTCGGGACTTTTCAACTATTTCCTTGCCGAGACGGTTGTGTTCGGTAAGAAAGCGATATTCTCAAAGGTTAAGAATTAAGTTGTAGGAGTTAAAGAAGTTATAGAAGTTAAAGCCGAATGCTTTGCTGTAAACATTTTGTAAGGCATTCGGCTTTAACTTCTATAACTTCTCTAACTCCTTTAACTTCCTTACCAAATTATTTTGCATTTCGCTCGGCTTGCACTATCTTTGCAGAGTGAAGAAACATCATTGAAATGAGAGGAACTATAGACTGTTTTCTGCCATGCGGTGACTATGCCTCGGTGGAAAATTTGCTGCGGCAGCTGTGCGGCAGCCGCATGATAGGCCATATCAACCTGCTTGTTACGCGTGCTTTTGCAATGGCCAATGCCGTGCCCGAAGGTTGTTCGTTTATCGTCGTTGACGGCCTGCACTCGGCTTCGGCAATGCGTGCCATAGCCGAAAGCGTGACGGCCGACTATGCCATGCTGTTCTTGAAGGACGTTCCCGTCAGCCTTGGACAGTATGCCATTCTGCGCATGATGAGGGCCGCCGTAGACATGGACGCGGCCTTGGTGTATTCAGACCGTTGGACGGTGAGCGGCGGAGAGAAAGAACCCCATCCCGTGATTGACTGGCAGGAAGGCAGCCTGCGCAATGATTTCGACTTCGGCTCGGTTGTCATGGTTGACGCGCGACTGCTGCATTCGTTTGCAGGAAGTACAGAAGAGACTGATTACAGGTATGCCGGATGGTATGAACTCTGGCTCTATTTGAGCCGTCACGGGCGGATGTTCCATGTCAACGAGCTGCTTTATACGGAGGAAGAACGCGACACAAGGGCGAGCGGCGTGAGGCAGTTTGACTATGTAAACCCTGCCAACCGCGACGTGCAGGTGGAAATGGAACAGGCCGTAACGGCACACCTGAAAGCTGTCGGGGCGTTGGTTGACACGTCTTATTATGCCGAACCAGATTTTGACGAACAGGATTTCGACGTCGAGGCTACTGTGGTAATTCCGGTGCGCAACCGCGAGAAGACAATCTGTGACGCCGTTGACAGCGCGCTGTCGCAGGAGACTTCGTTCAAGTTTAACGTGATTGTGGTTGACAACCACTCGACGGACAACACAACAAAGCTGCTCGACGGCTATGCGGACGAGCGGCTGATACATATCATCCCGGGGCGTACCGACCTCGGCATAGGCGGCTGCTGGAACGTGGCCGTTGACGATTCGCGTTGCGGACGTTTTGCCGTACAGCTCGACAGTGACGACCTTTATTCGTCGCCCAAAACGCTGCAAACCATCGTGGACGCATTCTATGAACAGCGCGCCGCAATGATAGTGGGCAGCTACAGGATGTGCGACTTCAACCTGAACACGCTGCCTCCCGGGCTTATAAGCCATGCGGAGTGGACTGACCGGAACGGATGCAACAACGCATTGCGCATCAACGGCCTTGGCGCGCCGCGTGCTTTTTTCACTCCTTTATTGCGTCAGGTGCGCTTCCCGAATACAAGTTACGGCGAGGATTATGCCATCGGACTGGCCTTCAGCCGGAGGTTCAGGCTCGGGCGCATCTTCACCGAACTGTACCTTTGCCGCCGTTGGGACGGCAACAGCGACGCTGCACTTAGCGTGGAGAAGGAAAACGCCAACAATTTATATAAGGACAGGCTGCGCACCATGGAGCTTATGGCGCGCAAGAAGATGAACGCCGGCGAGGAAATGGTTTTGGAGGACAACTCGCTGATGCGCTTTTTCAACCGCCAGTTAGAGACATGGGACATGGCGCGCCGCAACTTCCGCGACTTGCACGACGTGCAGGAACGCGGTCTTGCCGTAGGCGGAAACAACATCGTCTTGCAATTCAACCCTGCAAGGATGGTGTCTACCGGCGCTTCGGTTGACAAGGATACGATAAGCCGCAGGCCGTGTTTCCTGTGCGGCGTGAACAGACCCGGAGAGCAGATGGTGAAGCATCTGGACGACAAGTTCGAGATGCTTGTCAACCCGTTCCCCATAATGCCGGTACATTTCACTATACCGTTGCGCTCGCACCGGCCGCAATGCATATTGGATTATTACACGGAAATACACCGCATGCTTCAGCGTTTCCCGGACTTGACGGTGTTTTACAATGGCCCGGAATGCGGCGCTTCGGCTCCCGACCACATGCACTTCCAGGCATTTTTGCAGGGATACTTGCCCTTGCAGGCAGCATGGGGCAGGCTGCAACGTGAGCTTACGGTGGTTTATTCGCTTGACAACGGCGATGACATCTCGGTTGTCAACGGATGGGTTTGCCCCGCGATTCTTGTCAGAAGCCACAATATCGACAACAACATGGCTCTGTTCCGCCGTGTCTATGACGCTTTGCCACGGCATGACGGCTCGTCGGAGCCTATGATGAACGTCATCAGCCGCATTGTGGGCGGCGTGTGCCAGACGGTTGTGTTCCCGCGTGCAAAGCACCGTCCCGACTGCTATTATGGCCGGCAGGGCGACAAGTTCCTTGTCAGCCCCGGTGCGCTTGACATGGCTGGTCTTGTCATTACGCCGCGTAAGGAGGACTTTGAGCGCCTCACACCGCAACAGGTGGCCGGCATATTGTGTGAAGTTGCCGTTGACGAAACGTCGATGCTGGATGTCGTAGGCAAGATAAAGAGTTCGCAGCAGTCATTGATTGCTGATAAAAGTTTCCTTGGCAGGGGATGCGAGCCTCATGTCCAGGTAGGCATTTTGAGTTCGGAGAAGATACATTTCGTGCTCAACGGTGATTATGTGGCCAAGGGCGAAGTCATTACAGGCAGCCAGGAAGTAGAGTTTTCAGAAGGTGGAATATTGTGGAACGGCAGCCTTTACCGCGAGCTGACGTTCTCGCCGGACAGTCCGGGAGCGTCGTTCTCGCTCGACGGGGTCACCATCGGGGTGAACTTCCACTGGCAACGGCAGGAGACAGAGACTTTCCTGGGCACGCTGAAACTTGTTGTAGAGGCAGACAAGGTTTGCGTGATAAACTGTATTCCGGTTGAAGATTACTTGGTAAGCGTGATTTCAAGCGAGATGAAGGCAACCTCGTCGCTTGAATTTCTCAAGGCACATTCCGTCATATCGCGGAGCTGGCTGTTGGCGCAAATCAAGCGCAGGCACAGGCAGGATGCAGGCGGCAGCGGCTTTTTCTCGTTCGTCAAGAAAGACGATGAGCTTATACGCTGGTACGACCGCGACGATCATACCATCTTTGACGTGTGTGCCGACGACCACTGCCAGCGTTACCAAGGCATCACCAAGGCTGTCAATGCACATGTGGAGGAGGCTGTAAGGGAGACGCGCGGCCAAATCCTGATGTATGGCGACGATATTTGCGATGCGCGTTTCAGCAAGTGTTGCGGCGGAATAACGGAAGAGTTCCAGTATTGCTGGGAAGACAATCCGCAGCCGTATCTTGTCGCTCTGAAGGACAATGACGACCAGCAGTCAGCCATGCCTGACCTTACCGACGAGGCGGAGGCCGAGCGCTGGATTCGCTCCTGCCCCGAAGCTTATTGCAATACGGACGACAAGCGCATTCTGTCGCAGGTGCTTAACGATTACGACCAGGAGACTTCGGACTTCTACCGCTGGCGTGTTGAATATACGCAAGAGCGGCTTTCCGCGCTGGTTTATGACAAGCTGAAGATTGATTTTGGCAAAATCATCGACCTTGTGCCCGTTGAGCGCGGGCGCAGCGGACGTATATGGAAGTTGAAAATAATAGGAACAAAGCGCACGTTCACCATCGGCAAGGAGCTTGAAATACGCCGCGCGCTGAGCGATACCCACCTTTACAGCAGCGCATTCGTGGTTGACAAGCTCGGCGTTGACGGCGGAGTGCCCTCGCGTTTCGTCATCACCGGCGCAGGCTGGGGGCACGGAGTAGGGCTTTGCCAGATAGGAGCTGCTGTGATGGGCGAGCGTGGATGCAAGTACGATGAAATACTTTTGCACTATTACCGTGGTGCGGAGATAAGGAAAATATATGGTTAATTCATAATTCACAATTCATAATTCATAATTTGTCTGCGCACAGTTCTTGCCATGTAAAGCGTACTTTGACGCGCAGCAAAATTATGAATTATGAATTATGGATTATGGATTGAATTAATTGTGAATTATGAAACAAAGTTCGGCGAAAGCCAATTGTGGATTAAAAAAGAGTCCTTGGAGCTGGGTTCCCTCGCTGTATTTCGCCGAGGGGCTGCCATACGTGGCGGTTATGACCATTTCGCTTGTGCTCTATAAGCAGCTGGGGCTTACCAATGCAGAAATCACTTTCTATACGTCATGGCTCTATCTGCCGTGGGTAATCAAGCCTTTGTGGAGTCCGTTCGTTGACATCATAAAGACGAAACGCTGGTGGATAATAACCATGCAGCTGCTTGTCGGCGCGGCATTCGGCGGCGTTGCCTTTACCATTCCGACCGATTTCTGGCTTCAGGGCACGCTTTGCTTCTTTTGGCTGATGGCTTTCAGCAGCGCGACCCACGACATAGCGGCCGACGGTTTCTACATGCTCGGTCTTGACGAGCACAAGCAGGCATGGTTTGTCGGTATCCGCAGCACGTTCTACCGTTTTGCCACCATCTTCGGACAAGGTTTCCTTGTCATGGTGGCAGGCAACCTGCAGGTAATCTTCCGTGGCAGCATACGTTATTCGTGGAGCCTGATGTTCTACGGCGTTACGGGACTGTTCATAGCCCTTTGGTTGTGGCACAGCTACGTATTGCCCTGCCCGTTGTCCGACCGTAAACGGCGCAATGCCAGTGCTGCGGAGATTTGGGGCGAGCTGTGGCATTCAATAAAGACGTTCTTCACGAAGTTTCCTGTACGTGAAACGGTGTGGGCTTTCCTCTTCATGCTGTGCTACCGTATGCCCGAAGGGCTGCTCGCCAAGGTGTCGTCGCTCTTCCTTATTGACAGCGGAAGCAACGGCGGACTTGGCCTTTCGCCGCAGGAATACGGCTTTGTGCAGGGCACTGTGGGCGTGGTAGGTCTTACTCTCGGCGGCATTCTCGGCGGCATGGCGGCAGGCAAGGACGGCCTAAAGCGGTGGCTTTGGCCCATGGTGTGCGCCATAACGCTGCCCGACCTCGTGTATGTCTATCTGAGTTACGTCATGCCTTCAAGTTTGTTTATCATCAATGCCTGCGTTTTTGTAGAGCAGTTCGGTTACGGTTTCGGCTTCACGGCTTACATGCTGTACCTTATTTATTACAGTCAGGGCGAGTATAAGACCTCGCACTATGCTCTCTGCACGGCTCTTATGGCACTTTCGATGATGCTTCCCGGTTTCGTGGCGGGCTGGTTGCAGGAACTTGTAGGCTATCTGTGGTTCTTCATCATCGTCGTGTTGCTCTGCGCCATGACTTTTGTCGTTGCGGCGTTTGTGAAGATTGACCCGGCATTCGGGAAAAAGGATGTATGAGAAGTTAAAGAATTTATAGATGCTATATAAGTTAAAGCCATAACCTTCATTGGAGAATAATATTGAAAGTCATTTGGCTTTAACTTCTATACCATCTTATAAATTCTTTAACTTCATGACATAAATAATGAAAGTTATGGAAAATCGTGAACGTAGAATATACCGTGTTACGGTGCTTGGCAGCATAATAAACGTGCTGCTTGTGGCCTTGAAGTTCGCTTTCGGAGTGCTCGGCCGCTCGTCGGCGATGATAGCTGACGCAGTACATTCGCTCTCCGACCTCGTTACCGACGTGATAGTAATAGTTTTCGTCAAGCTAAGCAACAAGCCGCAAGACAGCGACCATGATTACGGCCACGGCAAATACGAGACGCTGGCCACGGCCTTTATCGGCCTCGCGCTGTTTGCCGTAGGCGTCGTCATACTTTATGGAGGAGCTGAAAAGATAGCCGTAGCGCTGCGTGGCGAGACTCTGCCTCAGCCCGGAATGATAGCTCTGTGGGCGGCGTTAATCAGCATCGTGTCCAAGGAATGGTGTTACCGATTCACCGCGAGGGTAGGACGCGAGACGAAGTCGCAGGCCGTCGTTGCCAACGCATGGCATCACCGCAGCGACGCTTTCTCGTCAATCGGCACTGCGCTTGGCATAGGCGGCGCGATATTCCTCGGCGAACGCTGGGCCGTGCTCGACCCGATAGCCGCCGTGGTGGTGAGCGTCTTCATAATAAAAACCGCCCTTGCGCTGATGAAACAGGCGTCAGACGAGCTGTTGGAGAAGAGCCTCCCGGAGGACATTGAGCGCAAAATCAAGGAGATAGCCGAAGCCGAGACGGGCGTTAGCGGCATACACAACCTGCGCACACGCCGCATAGGCAACCGCATATCCATCGAGATGCACCTGCGGATGCCTGGCGACCTGACGCTATACGAGGCTCACAGCCGCGCCACCGACATAGAGCAGGAACTGCGTTGCCACTTCGGCGACGGCACGTACATCAACCTACACATAGAGCCTTTGAAGGTGAACGGCCGCTATGTGGAGCCGAAGGAAGTTAAGAATTAAGAGCGGAGAGTTAAGAAAACATGCATGTTTGACGAAAAGTGGACTTGCCGGTGTTGTCATTGCAACATCGACAAGTCCACTTTATAATAAGTAGGCGCGTCATCTTTTTTCTGTAAGAACATTGCCATATCGCGCTCCCGTGATGAGTAGGGCGTTGCGCGAATTGTTGTAAAACTCCCTGATATAACTGGCTATTTTTCTTTTTAACATTTGTTAGTCCGTTTTTTCAACGCAAATATAGCTGTTTTTTGCCGTTTTTCCAATTAAGAAATAGGGAATTTTGCCATTTTTCCAAAATTAGTGGAATATTGTTTGATATGTAAGATGGAGCGTGTCATGTCTTTACTTGTAACTATCTGATAATCAGTAGAATAGCAAATGCGTTGCAAAAGGCCGTCTTTTAGCGTGTAAAACATGGCTTTTTACAAGCCAAAAGGTCATGTTTTGCACGCTAAAAGGCGGCCTTTTGCAGTTTACCGGCAGTTCTGGGGTATGGAGGCAGGTAAGGTATGGATTAGCGGATGCCCTCCTTTTTCTTGCTGTTGTTTACCTTAAAGAGTTTCGACTTCAGCCATTCGCGTACAGGAAGGTCGTACAGGCGGAAGGCGGCATACGCCGTGATTATGGCCAACAGGAATGTGCCCACGGCAACAAATACGTGGGTTGACACGGGTGCTGACTGGTTTTTCTCCGCCCATGCCATCTGCATGTACACCAAGGGGTAATGGGTTATGTATAGGGGATAGGATATGTCGCCGAGGAATTTGTTTACGGCCAGAGTCCGTTTGTCGGTAATTGCGCTGCCTGCTCCAATTGTTACGATTAAAGGGAACATTACGATGATGCAAAAAGCTTCATATACTCCGTTGGTCCAGCGGCCTTGCCCTGTCTCTGTCAGCCCCATCCACGGCATGCACATCAGTGCGGCTATCAATATCGAGCACCACCAGAAGCCGCCCCGAACCTTGACAAGCCTCCCTATGCGGCATATAAGCAGTCCGCAGAAAAACGGGTAAAGCAGTCGCGTTAGTCCGATTTGCAGCTGGTCGGGCGTAAGGCTCCAGCCGCCAACAACGGTATATGCCGCATTGTTCCGCGCTTCAAGAAAGCCGAAAATGTCGATGTCCAGGCAGAGCATGACCGTGAACGCGGCGAGCACCGCTGTGCAAACGGCCAGTAACGCCTTTGGCATGTGACGTATGAACAGGGCGTAGAGGATGTTGGCGAGATATTCCCATTGCAGCGACCAAGTAGGGCCGTTCAGCGGATTGGTTTCGCCCCAGCCGCGTATGTCCATCGAAGTGGGTACGGGCAGCATGGTGCAGGCCAGCAGCATGACCGGCAGCACCATCCACCATCGGGTGTCGCCGATAAGCGGAAACGCCTGGCAACTGCCGCAATAGAACAGTGCCGCGCCGAATAGCGAGCCGAAAATAACCATGGGATGAAGGCGGATGAGACGGCGCTTGAAGAACTGCCACGTAGTCATGCGGTCCCAGCGGTCGTCGTAGGCATAGCCTATGACGAATCCTGAAAGCACGAAAAAGAAGTCTACGGCCAGGTATCCGTGGTTGATTGGCTGTCCGGGTGAGCCGTGGTAATAGCTTTCAAACAGATGGTATGCCACTATAAGCATGGCCGCCACTCCGCGAAGGCCGTCAAGGATGTCGTAGTGTAGCTTTGACTCGAGGTAAGCGTTGTTGTTCATTGTGCGTTACGTTTCAATATGTATCATGCCGGCGGTTGTCGGTGCCGACGTGAACCGGCGTATGTTCCGTATGCAGATAACGGCTGCAAAGTTACTATTATATCCTGCCTTATGTTTGTTCTTTTGTTTGCTTTTATTGTCGTATATTTGCAGTTATGAACGAGACAGTACATTTCGACCATGTGTTTTTGAAGCCAGTCGAGCAGATTGGCATGCACAAACAGCCTACTTGGGAGTTGTCGTTTGTTGTAACGGGCAGCGGTGTGAGGACGATAGGCGGCGTGAGCGAGCCTTTCAGTGAAGGCGACATAGTGCTGTTGCCGCCCGAAGTGCCACATTGCTGGCAGTTCTCTGCCGCCTATGCGTCGATAGAAAATATTACCGTAATATTTTCAGACGACTTCATAAGGTCGGCTTCATCAGCATATCCGGAGTTTGACGGGGCTTTTTCGGCAATGAAAGGGTGGACGGAGGCCGTCAGGTTTACTGGAAAGACGCAGCAGCTCATGGCCGAAGGCTTGAGGCGGATGTCGTCGTGCTCGGCGGCGGGCAGGGTGGCATGCCTGTTGTCCCTGCTTGTAGTCATGGCAGAAAGCACTGAGCAGGAGGCTGTTGGCGGCATTGATAAGCAGTCAAGCGTGCAATACCGCCTGAAACGGATTGAAATATTCATTGACTGCAATTACAAGCGTAACGTCTCGATAGCAGACATCGCAAACCACGTCGGTATGAACCGTTCGGCTCTTTGTGCGTTTTACCGCCGCCATACAGGCAAGACATTGTTGGAGCGTGTCAACGAACGCCGCCTTGCCGTTGCCTGCCATCTTCTGCGCCGTTCATCGCTTACTGTCCAGCAGATATGTTTTGAGAGCGGATATAAGGACTATCCGCATTTCTGCCGTATGTTCAAACGGCAGATGGGGGTGACTCCGAAGACGTTTAGGCATACGGAAACGCCGCAGAAGGCAATTTCGGATGAATTTTAAAAGGCGGCCTTTTGCATTGTAAAAGGCCGCCTTTTAGCTTGCAAAATACGGCCTTTCACCATGCGGAAGGCCGTGTTTTGCAGCAAGGTTTGTTTTCGTTTGTATTTTTGCTTGTCGTTTGAAGTAGGTGACAGTCAATGCAGTTTTACTGTCACACAGCAACTTGTTGAGTATCAATGGGTAAGGAAGTGCGGTGACAGTGTGACAGTAATTTCGCAAAATAAAATCTTATTTCTTTTTGGTTTTGCGCCGTAGCGACGTTATGCTGGCCGTGATGTTCGCCACAGCGACAATGATTAACACGGCCTGAATAGCCGCTCCGTGTGCGTTTATGTAGGCAAGCAGGCAGGCGATGATGGCGAACGAGATTGAATAAGCAAGCAAAACCATGTCGGCGATGCGCCTTAAATCTTCGCCTTTTTGCCTGAGATAGGTGGCGAGGCAAAGGATTATGCCGAAAGTCAATGCCCATACGGGCGGCTTGGGTTGCCTGTACACGGCTGTTACGGTGAGTATGATGAAAGCCGCGCCTTGTACCATCCACCATGTGGATATTGCTTTTTCTTTGTTTGTAATACTGTTCATTGGCAGTTGTTTTTACACGGGAAAGTCATCCGAGCACCACGTCCAATACCATCATCAGCGTGAAACCTATTGCAAAGCCGATAGTGCCGATGTTGCTGTGCTCGCCCTCCGACATTTCGGGGATTAGTTCTTCTACCACCACGTAGAGCATAGCTCCGGCGGCGAAGGCCAGCAGATATGGCAGGGCGGGCGTCATTACTGAGGCCAGCAACACAACAAGCAGTCCGCCTAAAGGCTCTACTATGCCGCTAAGCGCGCCCATGGTGAACGAGCGCAGGCGGCTGTTGCCCTCGGCGCGCATGGGCATCGAGATGATAGCTCCTTCGGGAATGTTCTGTATGGCAATGCCGAGCGCCATCGCCATTGCCGCCGCCGTGGTGATTTGCGTGCCGTCCTGCAACGCTCCTGCAATGACTACGCCCACTCCCATGCCTTCGGGCAGGTTGTGTATCGTCACCGCAAGCGATAGCATCGCCGTGCGCGAGAGGCGGCTGCGAGGACCTTCGGGCTTGGCGTTGCCGATGTGCAGGTGGGGCGTTATGCGGTCGATTAGCAGCAGCAATGCCATTCCGGCGAGGAAGCCTGTTGCCGCAGGGACGACCGCCAGCTTACCCATGTCGGCGCATAAATCCATGCCCGGAATGAGCAGCGACCACACCGAGGCGGCCACCATAACGCCGGAGGCGAAGCCAAGGAGCGACTTCTGCACCTGCGTCGGCATCTTGTCTTTCATAAAGAAGACGAAGGCAGAGCCGACAACAGTGCCAAGGAAGGGGATAAGGAGGGTAAGGAGCATTTGTGTGAGGTTATAGGGTTATGAGGTAATACGGTTTTACGGAATTTTGAAATGCGGTTATTTGATGTAACCGTATAATCTTATAACCGCAAAACCGTATAACTGTAAATGGTTGTTAGTCGATAAACCGCTTGGTTATTTCCCCGTATTCGTCGATGCGGCGGTCGCGGAGGAACGGCCACCAGCGGCGCACTTGTTCGCCGCGGTGCATGTCAATGTCTATCACGGTGCGCTCTTCGTCAGTGGCGGAGGCGCGGTAGAGTATTTCTCCTTGCGGCCCGGCAACGAACGAACTGCCCCAGAACTGAATGCCGTTGGTCTGCCCTGACGGGTCAGGCTCGTGCCCTACGCGGTTCACTGCGACAACGGGCAGGCCGTTAGCCACGGCGTGTCCGCGCTGCACTGTAGTCCATGCTTCGCGCTGGCGCTGCTGTTCAGCTTCTGTGTCAGAGCTTTCATAGCCTATGGCCGTGGGGTAGATAAGCATCTCTGCGCCCTGAAGCGCCATGAGGCGTGCGGCCTCCGGATACCACTGGTCCCAGCAGACAAGCACTCCGAGGCGGCCTACCGACGTGTCGATGGGGTGGAAGCCCATGTCGCCCGGCGTGAAGTAGAACTTCTCATAGTAGGCCGGGTCGTCGGGAATGTGCATCTTGCGGTATTTCCCTGCAATCGTTCCGTCGCGCTCGATGACTACCGCCGTGTTGTGGTAAAGCCCTGCGGCGCGCCGCTCGAACAGCGAAGTGACGAGTACAACGCCAAGTTCTTTTGCCAAAGAGCCGAAGAAACTGGTTGACGGACCCGGTATAGGCTCGGCCAAGTCGAAGTTGTCAACACTCTCAACCTGACAGAAATACAGCGAGTTATGCAGTTCCTGAAGTATTATAAGCTCTGCACCCTCGGCGGCCAAAGCCCTTATGCTGCCAGCCAGACGGCGCATGTTGTCATCGCAGTCGGCCGTGTTGTGTTGTTGGATTATGCCTATTTTCATGCTTGTATTATTTGAAACCCACCTCAGCCCTCCTCAAGGGAGGGAGTTTGAAATGCTTTTGCTGAAGATGACTCCTTTATTATAGGTAATCAAGCTCCCTCCCTTCGGGAGGGTTGGGGTGGGTGTTTATTGTTTATTATTTTGGTAATTGCATCGTGCAGCAGTGCAGCGAACCGTGCTGGCGTATAACTGTGCGGCTGTCGATGCCTATCAGTTCGCGGTCGGGAAACGCCTTGCCGATAATCCGTGCGGCCTCCGCGTCGTTGTCGGGTTGGGCGTATGTGGGGTAGATTACAGCCCCGTTTATTATTACGAAGTTGGCGTATGTGGCCGGCAGGCGGTCTTCCCCGTCATAGATTGGCCGCGGCATGGGCAGAGGCAGCAGGCGGTATGGCCGTCCGTCAGCCGTCCGCAGCGTCTTGAGCTGTTCCTCCATGAGGTGCAGGTCGGCGTAGTGGCTGTCCTGTTCGTCTGTGCAACGCACATATAATAATGTGTCATCAGGGGCTGTGCGCACAAGAGTGTCAATGTGGCTGTCGGTGTCGTCGCCGTCAAGATGGCCGTAGTCGAGCCACAATATGCGTTCAGCGCCGAGGTAGTCTTTCAGCCGTTGCTCTATTTCTTGGCGTGTAAGCGGCTGGTTGCGGTTAGGAGCGAGCAGGCATTGGCTGGTCGTCAGCACTGTGCCGTGTCCGTCGCTCTCGATTGAACCGCCTTCAAGCACGAAGTCGTTAAGGTCTACATATTCGCCCTCAACCACCTTATTTATATAAAGGCTGCGGTTTATGGCGTTGTCAAGGTCGGCCGGAAACTTGTCGCCCCAGCCGTTGAAGCGGAAGTCGAGCAGTCGTTTGGTCTTTCCGTCAGTCAGCGTTATGAAGCCATGGTCGCGTGCCCAAGTGTCGTTTGTGGGGCAACGGTGCAGCGTGACGTTTGCCAACTGACAGTCTGTCAGCTTCTTTTTCAGTTGTGCCATTACGCTTTCAGGCTCTGGCGTAACCACGAGCAGGCGTTCACGGCGCGTTATCGCATCGGCCATTTCTGTGTACACGGAGCAGATGTCGTCAAGATATTCATGCCAGTCTGTCGCCGCGTGCGGCCATGTAAGCTGTATTGCGCTTTGTTCCGCCCATTCGGGCGGCAGTGTGAATTTGTCCATTTATTATATGTATAAGGCTGCGTTATCTGTCGAAATGCCTTACAAAGATACTATAAGTAATGAGAATAAGCAAATAAAAGCCTCTTTTTCGGCATTAAAAAAGCCTGCGGCGTGCCGGCCGAAGGCTGTATTGCGGCAGATGCTGACTGTTTGTCATGAAAACAGCTTGACGTAAATCAACCTGTTTGACGCATGTCAAAATACATGCGCTTAAAGTCAAATTCGGGCATGTAAACGTTACAACCTGCCGTGAACGGTATTATCTTTGCATCGTAAATGATAGAAAAAAGGATAACAGGATGTGAAGATGCATCCCACATGTGTAACTAAAAAAGAAAGGTAAAAAGATTATGAAAAGGATTGTTAACAGGATTTTAGACAGCAAGAAGTTCAACAGGTACTGTGTGAACGTTTTGAAAATGTACAATTACGGACGCGTAAACATGCCGGTATAAAGGCATAAGCGTAATATGAAGAAGTCGGGCTGACATTGCGGCTATAACCGCAATATCAGCCCGATTTTCTTGTTTGTACGCCGTAAAATTCTTATTTTCGCCGCCGTTATGGATAAAATAAGGATTTGTTTGTTGGTGTTGTGCGCGGCGGTCACGCTCGGTTCGTGTGACTTCCTTGAGCGCAACAAGCCGCTTGTCAGGGAAATCGGCAAGGCGGTGGTAGATGAATTGGAAAGTGGAAAAACGTCAGGCGCAAGCCGCGGAGCTGCCGCCGCGGCGGGGGGGGGGGGGGGGGGCGCGGCCCCGACCGGGGGGCGGGGGGGGGGG
>USHW01000050.1 GCA_900554545.1 uncultured Prevotella sp.
CCCGACCAGAGGGACGCGCCGCCCAGGCCCGCCACAAAGGCCGCCGGACAGGACGTAAAGGTGAACCAACAGGGCTGGATTCCGAAGATAGAGATAGGCTACCGCCGCAACACCGACGGCAACGACGCCAGCAACGGCTTCCTGATAGGCGGCTCCATTCCGCTCTTCTCCAACAAGAACAAGGTGAAGGCAGCCAAGGCGCGGCAGGCCGAAGCCCAGATGAAGCAGGACGACGCGCGCCTGAAAGCCGAGGCGGCGGCACGCACGGCGGTGGAGAACATGAGGCGGACGGAAGCCTCCATGGCGGCGTATGACGTGCCCCTGATGCGCGAAACGCTGCGGCTGCTGCGCACGGCGGTGGAAAGCGGCGAGATGGCCGTGACCGACTACTACGTGGAGGCCGACAACATCTACCGCAACATGCAGGCGTACATCGACCTTGAACGGCAGTATCAGGGCACGGTGGCGGAGCTGACGAAGAATGAATTGTGAAGAAGAAAAAGACGACACACTACCCCAAACCCTACGACCCCCCCCACCCCTCCCGAAGGGAGGGAGCTTGATATGCTGTTGCTGTTTGCTGTATATTAGTCCTATCAGCCTTATTTGTCCTATTCATCAATCCTATCCGTCCTATTCATCCTGTCAACCTGCCAACCATCTGGCTACCAGCCACTTACCAAAAGGCCACCTTTTACCCTCCAAAAGGTGGCCTTTTAGCGTGCAATTCACGGCCTTTCGCCCTGCAAAATGCCGCCAATCAGAATACAAGCATTATCCGGCTTATCCGCCCCATCCGGCCTATTGCATCCCAATAACCCCGATAAGCATCGCAGGTGATTGCTTATTACCGGATTTTTTCTTACCTTTGCCGACAGACAACAATACCTGACAATGACAGACAACGACTTCGACATACGCAACAACACGCTGTCGTCAGCCGAAAAGGACTTCGAGAACGCACTAAGGCCGCTGCGCTTCGGCGACTTCAGCGGCCAGCAGAAGGTGGTTGAGAACCTTGAAGTGTTCGTGGAGGCGGCCAAATACCGCGGCGAACCGCTCGACCACACCCTGCTGCACGGCCCTCCCGGACTCGGCAAGACGACGCTTAGCAACATCATAGCCAACGAACTGGGCGTAGGCTTCAAGCTCACCAGCGGCCCGGTTTTAGACAAGCCCGGCGACCTTGCTGGCATACTGACATCGCTCGAACCGCGCGACGTGCTCTTCATCGACGAGATACACCGCCTCTCGCCCGTCGTGGAGGAGTATCTCTACTCGGCGATGGAGGACTACCGCATCGACATAATGATTGACAAGGGGCCGTCGGCACGCTCGATACAAATCGACCTCAACCCCTTCACTCTTGTCGGGGCGACCACCCGCAGCGGACTGCTTACCGCACCGCTGCGCGCCCGCTTCGGCATAAACCTGCACCTGGAATACTACGAGCCTGAAACGCTCACCAAGATACTGAAACGCTCCGCAGGCATACTGAACGTGCCGATTGACGACGACGCAGCCATAGAGATAGCACGGCGGAGCCGCGGCACGCCCCGTATTGCCAACGCCCTGCTGCGCCGCGTGCGCGACTTCGCACAGGTGAAGGGCACCGGCCGCATCGACACAAGCATCGCCCGGATAGCCCTCACGGCGCTGAACATCGACCAGTACGGCCTTGACGAAATCGACAACAAAATCCTGCTGACCATCATCGACAAGTTCCGCGGCGGCCCCGTGGGCGTAAGCACCATAGCGACGGCCATCGGCGAGGACGCCGGAACGGTGGAGGAAGTGTACGAGCCATACCTCATCATGGAGGGCTTCATCAAGCGCACACCGCGCGGACGCATGGCTACGGAGCTTGCCTACCGCCACTTCGGCCGCAACATACTCGGCTCGAACACCGCAGAACCTGACCTTTTCGGGTAATGAAAAATTAACAATTAAAAATTCATAATTGGCTTGCCCTTAAGGCGTCAGCCCAATTATAAATCATAAATTATGAATTGAAATGCGGCATACTTACATAAATGGGCGACAATAAAATCATAATATACAATACACCTGACGGTGAAACGACCGTCAGTGTCAATCTTGACGGCGACACGGTGTGGCTGTCGCAGCAGCAGATGGCCGTACTTTTCGACAAAGACAGGACTGTTATAAATCGCCATATAAATAACATTTACAAGACAAAAGAACTCGAAAAAAGTTCAACCTGTGCATTTTTTGCACAGGTTCACGATGAAGGAGGCAGGGCAGTAACACGTAAAATACCGCTATACAACCTTGACATGATTATCTCCGTGGGCTATCGTGTCAATTCAAAACGCGGCACACAGTTCCGCATCTGGGCGAACAAAGTATTGAAAGAATACCTGATAAAAGGTTACATAATAAGCAACAATATAACCGAACAAAGGTACAGGGAACTTAAACAGCTTGTAGCCGTAATGGCAAGAGCTGTGAAACACATAGGGGACACTGCCGGGAATGACCATCAGACAGACAGCTTGGTAAGCATGGTGGCCGACTATGCCTACGCACTCGATACCCTCGACCGCTACGACTATCAGCAACTGGAAGTAGGTGAAACGACAACCGAAGAACGTTTCCACGCCACTTACGACAACGCAATGGAAATGATAGAAAGCCTGAGGCGTAAATTCGGAGGTGAAACACTGTTCGGTAACGAGAAAGACGGTTCGTTCAGAAGTTCCATCGGACAAATATACCAGACGTTCGGAGGCACGGAACTCTATCCGTCAATCGAAGAGAAAGCGGCCATGCTACTGTATCTTGTCACGAAAAACCATTCGTTCAGCGACGGCAACAAGCGCATAGCAGCTACCCTGTTCTTATGGTTTCTCGAACGGAACGGCATACTATACCGGCCTGACGGTGGCAAACGCATTGCCGACAATGCCCTCGTAGCGCTCACGCTGATGATAGCCGAAAGCCGCACGGAGGAAAAAGACACCATTGTGAAAGTAATAGTCAACCTGATAAACAAGAACAACAAATAAGCCGAATAAGGAAAGTTGTTAATTATCAAACTGCCAACGGCGCAGCCAGATTATGAATTGTGAATTATGAACTATGAATTAAAAACCGCTGTTTTCCCAGGAAGTTTCGACCCGTTCACCACAGGCCACGACGCCATTGTGCGGCGCGCGCTGGCCGTGTTCGACCGTATTGTCATCGGAGTGGGCGTGAACATCGGCAAGAAATACATGTACAGCGCGGACAAGCGCGTTGAGGACATAGCGCGGCTGTATGCCGGCGAGCCGCGGATTGAGGTCAAGGCGTACAGAGACTTGGCCGTGGACTTCGCCCACAGGGAGGGCGCACGCTTCATCATCAAGGGCGTGCGCAGCGTCAAGGACTTCGAGTATGAGCGCGAACAGGCCGACATCAACCTCAAGATAGGCGGCGTTGACACCCTCATTCTGTTCTCCGAGCCGCAGTACAGCAGCATCTCGTCGAGCATGGTGCGCGAGCTGATGCACTTCGGAAGGGACGTTTCCGAGTTCCTGCCGGGGACGAGGGACAAGTTGACGAGTAACAAGGGACAAGTTGACGAGTAACAAGGGACAAGTTGACTAGAGACGAGGGACAAGTCGACGAGTAACGAGGGACAAGCAGAGAAACCAGCAGCAACAGCCATGATACAGCCCAGACACATTGTCATTGCAGCCATTACGGCCTGCGCCCTGCTGCCGGCCGGCTCATGCCACGGGGCTGCCTTCGCCGGGAAATACACGCGGATGATAACCCAAGTGCAGGGAATGGAGGCGAGGAAAATACTCGGCATGGCCGACTCATGCGCCAGGCTGGGGCTTGCCGACAGCGCCCTCGTGCTGTACATGGCGGCGGCTGAACGCGCAGCCGACAACCCCGGAGGGAACGGAATGGAGCAAGGCGCATACGCAAGGCTAAAGGCCGGCGACATATACTTCGGCAAAGGCGACTACGCCAGTGCGCTGGAATCATACGTGGAAGGCATGAAGGTGAGCGAACGTAGCAGCCGCGGCGACTACGAGGCACTGCTTTTCAAGAACATAGGCAGGGCGTACTGCATGTTCGGCGACTACGAGAAAGGCTACGAATACTACCGCAAGGGCTACGACGCGTGCATAAAACACAACAACGAAGACACCCGGCGCAGGCTGCTAATCAACCTCACGGGGCTGTGCCTGCACACGGGCAAGACTGCCGAAGCCGAAAAATGGCACAGCGAGGCGGTAAGGATGAAGAACGCATCCGACCCTGAAAACATGTTCATGATAAAGCTGAACCAGGGCATGATATGGGCGGCCAGGGGCGAACGGCGCAAGGCCGTTGACTGTTTCAAGAGGCTTGCCGAGGCCGAAGGGCGCGCGGCAGGGACTAAATACGTATGCTCGGCCTACCAGCAGGCATACATGACGTACATGGACGCAGGCCAGGCGGACTCCGCACTGACATACATCGACAAGTGCTGGCGCACGGCCTGCGACGGCGGCATACGCCACATGTTCATAGAGACGCTGAAAGACTACTCATCAATATACGCCCAAAAAGGCGCGACGGCCCTGTCGCAGGAATACAAGGCGCTATACCTCGACCTGAGCGACTCCATCTTCAACACGCGCAAATTCGACATGGCGCGCAACGCCCAGACGCGGTACGAGATGCAGAAGGCCGACAGGGAGATAGCCGAACTCAACTACAAGCAGCGCAGCCGCGAACAGACCATAGCCTACCAGCGCGTCATGCTCGGCGCGGCGGCGGCCGCAGCGGCTGTCACGGCGTTCTTCCTGATAGTCACCCTGCGGCAGAAAAGGAAGCTGAAGCGCAGCTACACCGACCTGTACGCCCTCAACCGCAGCCTGATGGACAGCCGCGAGGAGCTGAAAGCCAACCGCACGGGCAACGGAGAGGACAACGCCCACAAGTACAAGTCGAGCAGCCTGAACGACGAAGGGCGGCGCGCCCTCGTGGCGGCAATCACCGCCGTGATGGAGAACGGCGAGGAATTCTGCTCGGCCGACTTCTCATTAGAAAGGCTGGCGCAGCTCGTAGGCTCTAACAGCAAATACGTTTCGCAGGTCATCAACGACACTTTCAACAAAAACTTCCGCGCCTACGTGAACGACTACCGCGTAAACCTGGCGCGCCACAGGCTTGCCGACAGCGAACACTACGGCAACTACACCACCAAGGCCATAGGCGAAAGCCTCGGCTTCAGCTCGCACGCATCGTTCATAAACGTGTTCCGCAACGCCACGGGACTTACCCCGTCGCAATACCAGAAGATGTCACTGCAAGAAAGGCCGTCGGCCGACGGCGCAACAGCCTGACACACAACGCAGTGCAAAACGCCGTGTTTCGCCTTGCAAAACACGGCGTTTTACACGCTAAAAGGCGTCCTTTCGCAATGTGAAAGGACGCCTTTTGCAATGCGTTATTCAGGCCAGCACGCAGCAGGCGGCATACAGCCGCGCGCCACGGGGCCGCTGGCGAGCATAAGAAGTCACTTTGCGGAGTCCGCGCCGAGCATCGACAGGGCCTTGTCCTCGGCAGCTTCCATCACCTCCCTTTCGCCCGGACCCTTGTCGTTGATGCCGCAGAGGTGCAGTATGCCGTGTATGATTACACGGTGAAGCTCCTCGCTGTAGTCCTTGCCTAACTGGAGGGCGTTGCTTCGCACGGTGTCGAGCGATATTACGAGGTCGCCGTTCAGGGTGTCGCCCTCGTCGTAGTCGAAGGTTATAATGTCCGTGTAGTAATCGTGCCCGAGGTACTCGCGGTTGACCTCGAGTATTTTCTCGTCGTTGACAAACATGTAGCCTATCTCGCCAACCTTCTTGCCATAAGACGCGGCCACGGCCTTAATCCATGCCGTAACCTTGCGTTTCCTGATGTCCGGCATCCTTATGCCGTCGGTGTTGTATGTTATCATTTTTCTGATTGGATGGTTGTCAATGGGAGGACCGGGAGGATTGGGAGGGCGGAGAAGCCCGGGACATCCCCTTTTTCCCGGCATACGCCAAGCCTAAGATTGCACGGTATTTTTCTTAATTCTTGACTCTTAATCCTTAATTTCCCTGCTCTTGATTCTTAATTTCACCAACCGCCGCCTTCACGATGTCGCTCGTCTCGTTGATAATCTGGAAGTATTCGCTCATGTCGAAGATGTCGCGCGCCACGAGGGCCTTGAGCTGCGTGGTGAGGTAAGGCAGCGTCTTCTGCAGCTCGGCGTCGTCCTTCGGCTTCACGTCCTGCTTCTCCCCTTCCTTGATTACCTCGTCGACGAGCGACTGCGGCACGTTGAAGCAGTCGCGGAAGGTCTCGAACGTGGGGAAGAGCGACTTCAGCTGGCTGCGGTGGTTGTCGATGTAGCGCAGGCTGGCGTTGATTACCAAGCCCTTGAGAACAAGCTGGCGGTGGAACTTGGTGTACTGGAGCGTGTCCAGCGGGACGAACACGTCGGGCATTATTCCTCCGCCGCCGTAAACCGGGCGGTGCTTTTTCAGCGTGTAGAACTTCAGCGAATCGGAGAAGTGTATGCTGTCGCGGTTGGTCAGTTCGCCGTGCTTCAGGCGCTTGTCGAAGTCGAGGGCGTAGTCCTCGATGTCGCCCTTGGTGTACGGTTTCTGTATGCAGCGGCCGGCAGGGGTGTAGTAATGAGCTATGGTAAGGCGTATCATCGAGCCGTCGGGCAGGTCGATGGGACGCTGAACGAGACCTTTGCCGAACGTGCGGCGGCCTATCACAGTGCCCCTGTCGTGGTCTTGGATGGCTCCTGAGACGATTTCAGCCGCCGAGGCTGTAAACTCATTGACGAGCACGTAAACGCGCCCTGAGCGCAATTTTCCGTTGCCGCGCGCCTTGTAATCGGTGCGGGGGAACTGCCGCCCCTCGGTATATACTATGAGTTCGCCTTTGTTCAGGAACTCGTTTGCCACTTCGACGGCGGCCTGGAGGTAGCCTCCGCCGTTGTCCTGAAGGTCGAGCACAAGGTCTTTCATGCCCTGCTGCTCAAGCTGCTCAACGCCCTGCATGAACTCGCCGTAGGTAGTCGCGCCGAAGTTTCCTATCCTTATGTAACCCACTCCGGGGCAGAGCATGTACACGGCATCGACGCTTTTCACGGGTATCTTGTCTCTCTTGACTGTGAACTTCAGCACTTCGGGCACGCCGCGGCGCACTATGCCGAGGTTTACCTTGGTACCCCTGGGGCCTCGCAGGCGGCGCATTATTTCCTCGCGTGCCATCTTCACTCCGGCAATGGCTGTGTCGTTGACGGTCACGATGCGGTCGCCGGCCATGATGCCGACCTTCTCCGACGGTCCTTTGCTTACGGGCTGGATGACAAGCAGCGTGTCGTCAACCATGTTGAACTGCACCCCTATGCCGTCGAAGTTGCCCTGCAACGGCTCGTTGAGCGCCTTCACCTCCTTCGGGTCGGCGTAAGACGAGTGCGGGTCGAGCTTCTCCAGCATTCCGCGTATTGCGTCCTCAACGAGCTTCTGCTCGTCAACGGAGTCGACGTAGAGGTTGGTTATGGCCGCCTCGGCTATATTCAGCTTGCGCATGGGGCTGTCGCCGGAGAAGTTGATGCGCATCTGAGCGAGTAAAGGTGAAAAGGTGAAAAGGTGAAAAAGTAAAACTATTAGTACCTTGTTCTTCATTGCTTGATGGTTGTTTTTTGGAGAAACGGGAGTTATGGGAAGGCCGGGAGAACTGGGAGAAATGGGTGGACTGGGAGAAATAAGGCCGATGTGCGCCGTTTAATTGTTAATTTTTAATTGTTAATTTACAGTCTCCTCTTCCTCCGGCCGGTCTTCCTCAATCACCAGATTGTCTATGATGAAGTTCTGACGCTCGGGCGTATTCTTGCCCATGTAGTACTCGAGAAGCTTCTGCACCTGGTCGGTCTTGTGCAGAGTGACCTGCTCCAGGCGCATGTCGGGTCCTATGAAGTTGCGGAACTCGTCAGGACTTATCTCGCCGAGACCTTTGAAACGGGTGATTTCAGGGTCGGGGCCGAGGGCCGATATGGCGTCAAGCCGCTCCTCCTCGCTGTAACAGTAACGCGTGATGAAGTCGCCCTTAGTGCCCTTTGCGGCCTCAAGCGTGGCCTTGTCCTTTATCTTCGAGCGGCGGTTGCGCACTCGGAAAAGCGGCGTTTGCAGCACGTAGACGTGGCCTTTCTTTATCAGGTCGGGGAAGAATTGCAGGAAGAAAGTGATTATCAGCAGGCGTATGTGCATACCGTCGACGTCGGCATCGGTCGCCACAATCACCTTGTTGTAGCGCAAAGTGTCAAGACCGTCCTCGATGTCGAGCGCCGCCTGCAGCAGGTTAAACTCCTCGTTCTCGTACACCACCTTCTTTGTCAGGCCGTAAGAGTTGAGCGGCTTGCCCCTGAGAGAGAACACAGCCTGCGTGTTAACGTCGCGGCTCTTGGTGATTGAGCCGCTCGCCGAGTCGCCCTCGGTAATGAAGATGGAGCTTTCCTCCTTGCGGTCGTTCTTCACGTCGGAGAAGTGTATGCGGCAGTCGCGCAGCTTCCTGTTGTGCAGGTTGGCCTTCTTGGCGCGTTCGCGGGCCAGCTTCGTAACGCCGGCCATCTCCTTCCGTTCCTTCTCCGAAGCCTGTATCTTCTGCAGCATGACCTCCGCCACGTCGGCATGTTTGTGCAGATAGTTGTCCACTTCGGTCTTGATGAAGTCGCCTACGTACTTGTTCACGCTCACGCCGTCGGGCGACATGGTGAGCGAACCAAGCTTGATTTTCGTCTGGCTCTCGAACATCGGCTCCTCCACATTCACCGCGATGGCGGCCACGAGGCCGTTGCGTATGTCGGTATATTCGAAGTTCTTGTTGAAGAACTCTTTTATTGTCTTGGCTATGTGCTCTTTGAACGCGCTCTGGTGGGTGCCGCCCTGCGTGGTGTGCTGGCCGTTGACGAAGGAGTGGTACTCCTCTCCGTACTGGTTGGTGTGGGTGAACGCTATCTCGATGTCTTCCCCCTTGAGGTGTATTATGGGGTAGATGCCGTCGGTGGTCATCGTGTCGTTGAGCAGGTCTTCAAGTCCGTTGCGGCTCAGGATGCGGCGGCCGTTGAACATGATGGTAAGCCCCGTGTTGAGGTAAGTGTAGTTACGGAGCATCGTCTCGACGAAATCCGTGTGTATGCGGTAGTTCTTGAACAGCGTGTCGTCAGGCTCGAAGAAGACGTATGTGCCGTTCTCGTCCTGCGTGTCCTCGGTCGTGTCGCCGGTCATCACGCCGCGTTCGAACTTCACCGTGCGCACAGTGCCGTCGCGGTAAGAGCGTACCTCGAAGCTGGAACTAAGCGCATTGACGGCCTTTATGCCGACACCGTTGAGTCCGACGCTCTTCTTGAACGCCTTAGAGTCATACTTTCCGCCGGTGTTGAGCACGCTGACGGCCTCGACGAGCTTGCCCTGCGGAATGCCGCGTCCGTAGTCGCGGACGGTCACGCGCAGCTCGTCGTCGATGTCAACCTCGATGCGTTTGCCGGCGTTCATCTTGAACTCGTCGATGGAGTTGTCGATGACTTCCTTCAGCAGCACGTACACTCCGTCCTCGGGCATGGAGCCGTCGCCCAGCCGCCCGATGTACATTCCGGGGCGTGTGCGCACGTGTTCCATGTCGGAAAGATGGCGGATGTTGTCGTCGGTATAAGAAACCTGTGGGTTTTGTATTTCGTTTTCGCTCATGGTCGTTTATTGTTTGACAGGCCGGATGGGGCCGATAAGCCGGATGGAGCTGATGGCTTAGCTGGCTGAATAGGACTTATAAGCCTGATAGGGCCAATAACACTGCTGGCAGAATGGGGCTGATTAGGCTGATAAGGCCGATTGGCAAGGCACATCAAGCTCCCTCCCTTGGGGATGGTTGTGGTGGGTGTCGGGTGCTTTATGGCAGGTTTTCCCTTACAGCCACTTCTTGTAACACCTGCGCCTTTTGTGCAGTTTGGGGTCGAGGTACTGCCACTGGCTCTGCACGTTCTCGTTGGTTTCCATCTCTACCTGGCTTTCGCCCCACTTGAATCCGTAAGCCTGATAGCGCGGTATGAGGTCGGCGAACATCATGGCGTTGGCTCCTTTCATGCGGTATTCGGGCAGAACGCCGAGCAGGAGCAGGTCTACGCCCTCGGTCTTGTGCGCCTTCAGGGCGCGCAGTATGTGCCACCAGCCGAAGGGATAGAGGCGTCCACGGCGGCACTTCTGCAGCGCGCGTGCCAGCGAGGGGATGGTTATGCCGACGGCGACGGGCTTCCGTCCCTCGTTCCAGTCTTCCACAACGGTGATGAGACTGAGGTCGGCCATGGGGAAGTACATGCCGATGTACTGCTCTATCTGCCTGTCGGAGAGTTCGGAATAGCCGTAAAGGTCCTTGAAGCAGGTGTTGATGAGGTCGAACATCTTTTTGCCGTAGCCGCCCTCGAAGACGTCCTTCTTCGTGAGTTTGCGCACGTGCAGGTTGTACCTCTTCTCTATCATTTCGGATATTTTGGTGTACTTCTCGGGCACGGTGTCGGGCACCATCATCTTGAACTCAACATAGTCGTTGTCCTTCTCGAAGCCTCCTAAGCGCTCGATGTGCTCCGGGTAGTAGGGATAGTTGTATATGGTGGGCATCGTTCCGAGCTGGTCGAAGCCCCATGTGAGCATTCCCTCGGGGTCGAGGTCGGTGAAACCGAGCGGGCCAATCATCTCGTCCATGCCCTTCGACTTGCCGTACTGCTCGACGGCATCCAGCAGTGCGCGGCTCACGTCGATGTCGTCGACGAAGTCAATCCAGCCGAAGCGCACGCACTTCCTGCCCCACCGCTTGTTGGCCTTGTGGTTGATGATGGCCGCCACGCGTCCGGCCATGCGGCCGTCGCTGTAGAAAGCCATGAAATATTCCGCCTCGCAGAACTCGAAGGCGGCGTTCCTCTCCTTGTCGAGTGTCTTCATCTCGTCGCTGAAGAGGTTGGGCACGTCCTGCTCGCAACCGTCGTACAGGTCGTAGTGGAAGTCTATGAAACGGGCAAGTTCCCGTTTGCTTTCCACCCTTTTTATCGTTACTGATGACATTTTCGTGTTTGTTTAATCATGCAAAATTAACGTTTTTTCAAGACATACATAACATTTTGCAAGTTAAATAATAAAAAAGCACCTGACAAGGCCACGTTTGTCGTCAGCTTAATGTTTATAAGCCTTATCGGCCTCATCTGCCCTATTTCTCCCATTAAGCCATAGGACTGATAGGCCGGATAGGGCTGATAAGGCGTTGCCGGAAGCTTGGCCGGGCAGCACGCCACTACAACGTGTTTTCCAATTCACGGCCTTTTGCTTTCCAAAAGGCCACCTTTTAGCTTGTAAAAGGCGGCCTCTCGCCCTCTAAAAGGCCGCCTTTCGCAACCCGTTGAGCCTCAAGGCGTTACACGCTTGACATCGCGCGCATACGCGCTTACATTACATCTACCCATCCGGCAAAGGCATATCAAGCTCCCTCCCTTCGGGAGGGTTGGGGTGGGTCGTCCTTCTGGTTGGGGTGGGTTGTCCTTCCGGTTGGGACGGGTCTTCCTTCTGGTTGGGGTGGGTCGTCCTTCTGGCTGGGGTGAGTCGTAGGTGTTTACGCTGTGGATGTTGCTTTGTTAACACTTTCGTAACATTTTGTTAAAGATTAACACAAATTCATGTAACATCAGTGTAACACAGAAGTCGGAACTTTGCACCCGTCAAATCATTCAAACATTTTTATGAAGAAAAGTTATAAGAAGCTATCTGTTTTTTTCATGGCTGCGGCCATGTCGGCAACGGCTTTCGCCGCGCCTGACTCCAACGAGGCTGCATTAGGCGTGATGCGCGGACGCGTGGTTGACACGCAGAACCAGGTGCTGCCAGGCGCCACGGTAATGATTGAAAGCCTGCACACGGGCGTGGTGAGCGACATCAACGGCTACTACACCCTTGCAAACCTGAAACCCGGCACATACATCGTGAAGGTGTCATACGTCGGGTACGAACCGAAGACGATGAAACTGACAATCTCGCCCGACAAGACTGCCGTCCAGGACTTCGTGCTCTCTGACGGCGTGGAGCTTCAGGGCATCGAGGTGAAAGGCGCGTTCCACGGACAGAGCCGCGCCATCAACCAGCAGAAAAACAACTTCAATTTGACAAATGTAGTGTCGGCCGACCAGGTAGGCAAGTTCCCCGACTCCAACATAGGCGACGCCCTCAAGCGAATCAACGGCATCAACGTGCAGTACGACCAGGGCGAGGCGCGCTTCGGACAGGTGCGCGGAACGTCGCCCGACCTTACCAGCGTCTCCATCAACGGCAACCGCCTGCCCTCCGCCGAGGGCGACGCACGCAACGTGCAGCTCGACCTCATACCGGCCGACATGATACAGACCATCGAGGTGAACAAGGTTGTAACCGCCGACATGGACGGCGACGCCATCGGCGGAGCCATAAACCTCGTAACCAAGAACACGCCTTACCGCCGCGTGTTCAACGTTACGGCAGGAACGGGCTACAACTGGATAAGCGACAAGATGCAGCTCAACCTCGGAGCTACGTGGGGCGACCGCTTCTTCAACGACAAGTTCGGCATCATGGCCGCCATATCTTACCAGAACTCCCCGGCCGGCTCGGACAACACCGAGTTCGAATACGACCTCGACGACGACGGCAACGTAGTGCTCACCGACGCCGAAGTGCGCCAATACTACGTAACACGAGAGCGCCAAAGCTACTCGCTCTCGATGGACTACGACTTCAACCCGAACCATAAAATATACTTCAACGGCATCTACAACCGACGCAACGACTGGGAAAACCGCTACCGCGTAAGCTACAAGGACTTGGCCGACGGCGCAGGAGAGATGAAGACCGAGATACAGACCAAGGCCGGCTCCAAGGACAACCGCGGCGCACGCCTTGAGCTCCAGCAGACAATGGACTTCACACTCGGCGGCGACCACCTGCTCTGGGACAAGCTGCAAATGGACTGGATGGCCTCTTACTCGCGTGCAAGCGAAGACCGCCCCGACGAGCGTTACTTCACCATCAAGCAGAAGGACATGACCATCGACATGGAGGATGAAGGCGGACGCCAGCCTTACGCCATAACGCCCATCTCTGTTCATGACGGCGACTGGGAAGTTGACGAGTTCACAAACGCCAACGAATGGATACGCGAAAACGAGTGGAAGGCCAAGGTTGACTTCGAGCTGCCCCTCGCAAGCGGCCTGTTCGGCAACTCGCTGAAGTTCGGCGCGAAGTACACTCACAAGCACAAGACAAAGGAAGTGCTTTGTTACGACTACAAGGACGGCTACGAGGACATCTACGGAACCGACTACACCAACTATTACACATCGCAAATACGCGACGGCTTCATGCCCGGCGACCAGTACAAGGCCATGGACTTCGTAAGCAAGGACTACCTCGAGCAGTTTAATGCGAAGGACTGGGCCCTGCTCGGAGGCGAGCAGGTGCTCGAAGAATCGGCAGGAGACTATGACGCAACCGAGCAGGTTACAGCCGCATACCTGCGCTTCACGCAGAAGCTGGGACGCAAGTTCACCGTAATGGCCGGCCTCCGCATGGAGTACACTGACCTCGAGACGAGCGGCTTCAACTGGAATATCGACGAGAACGGAGACGAGACACTCGACCCGACAGGCAAGTTCAAGAACGACTACATAAGCTGGCTGCCGAGCTTCCTCGTCAAGTGGGACGCTACTGACGACCTCAAGGTGCGCGCATCTTACACCAAGACGCTGGCACGCCCCAAGTACTCCCACCTCGTAGCCAACGCTTCTTACAACACCGAGGAGTCGCCAGTTGAAATCACACTGGGCAACCCCGACCTGAAGCCCATCACCTCGCACAACTTCGACCTGTCGGGCGAATACTACTTCAAGAGCGTAGGTCTCGTATCGGCGGCAGTGTTCTACAAGCGCGTCAAGGACTATTCTGTCAACCTGAAGCGCGACATGGCTTACGGCAACTACGCCGAGGCAGAGGTCAGCCAGCCGCTCAACGCCTTCGACGCCGACCTGCTCGGAGTTGAAATCGGCTTCCAGCGCGACTTCGGCTTCATCTCTCCGGCACTGCGTTGCGTAGGCTTCTACGGCAACTACACTTACACCCACAGCAACATCGTGAAGTCTGCCTTCGGCGACAAGGACGAGCAGAACCTGCCCGGTTCGCCCGAACACATGGCCAACGCGTCGCTTTACTTCGACAAGTGGGGCTTGAACGTGCGCCTGTCTTACAACTACACGTCGGCCTTCCAGGATGACGAGGAGTACATAGAGGAGGCTGCCCTGCGCCGCTACTACGATGCCGTGAACTACCTCGACCTCAACGCCAGCTACACATGGGGCAAGAACGTGAAGTTCACCATCTACGCACAGGCCAACAACCTGCTCAACCAACCCCTGCGCTACTACCAGGGCGAGAAGGACCGCACGATGCAGGTTGAATACTACGGAGCGAAGCTCAACGCCGGATTCAAGGTGAACTTCTAAAACAGACAAACATCAAACACCCGCCCCAACCCTCCCCAAGGGAGGGAGCTTGATTAGCATTGTCAATGATTTACTTCGTTTATCAGTTGATAATTGTTGATTAACAACCCAACAAAAGTAATCAAGCCCCCTTCCTTCGGGAGGGTTGTGGTGGGTCTAAAACCCAATTGAAAATGAAAAGAATCCAAACACTTATCCTCCTTCTGGCCGTCACCGTGGTTGCGGCATTCGGCCAGACGCCCGAAGAGTGGGCGAAACTTGAGAAGTCGGTGAACTTCTACGTGGCCAACGACCTCGGCCGCAACGGCTACTACGACCAGAAACCTATCGCCGAACTGATGGGCCGCATGGCCGAGACGGTGGGCATAGAGTGCGTCGCCGCGATAGGCGACGTCCATCACTTCGAGGGCGTTGCGAGCACGCAAGACCCCCTGTGGATGACCAACTACGAGCTGATTTACTCGCACCCGGAGCTTATGCTCGACTGGTATCCCATCTGCGGAAACCACGAGTACAGGGGAAACACGCAGGCGGTGCTCGACTACGCCAAGGTGAGCCGCCGCTGGATGATGCCCGCAAAGTACTATACGAAGGTGATTGAGGACGACGACGTTACCGTGCGCCTCGTCTTCGTTGACACCACCCCGATGATTGACAAGTACCGCAAGGACACCGGTAAATATCCCGACGCCGGCAAGGAGGACATACAGAAGCAGCTGGCATGGCTCGACCAGACGCTGACCGACGCCAAGGAAGACTGGGTGATAGTGCTCGGACACCACCCAATCTACGCCGACACCGACAAGAACGACACCGAGCGCACCGACATGCAGAACCGCCTGAACGCCGTCCTGCTGAAGCACAAGAACGTCGCCATGTACGTGTGCGGCCACATACACAACTTCCAGCACATACGCAAGCCGGGCACGGACATCGACTACATCGTGAACACCAGCGGCTCGCTGAGCCGCCCGAAGGTAAAGGCCGTCGACGGCACGCAGTTCTGCTCGGGCATCACGGGCTTCTCGCTGGTATGCGCCGACAAGCAGACGCTCGACCTGCACCTCATCGACAAGGACGGGAAAGTGGTGTACACGGTCAGCAAGAAGAAGTAAGTTTTTCTTTAGGAGTTAATTTTCAGGAGTAAAGGAGTTATGGAGTAAAGGAGTTAAGACAATACCCTTGCAAGCTGCATACACATTGGGCTTATCGGTCTTATCAGTCCTATACAGCCATAAAATCACCAAGCAAAGCTATCGTCTTAACTCCTTAACTCCATAACTCTTTAACTCCTACAATGCGAAAGGCGGCAAAACGCAATGCGTT
>USHW01000051.1 GCA_900554545.1 uncultured Prevotella sp.
AATACGGGCGCAGAACCGCACTGTAGGCTGGCCCCCCCCTTTCGCATTGTAAAAGATGGCTTGTCAGCCTGCATTTTGGCATATATTAAAGTTCGTCAGCCATTTTGCGTGATAGCAAGTATTTTGTATTTATCGCCATCTTTGGAGACTGTCTGTTTTATAAAGCCGTCACGCAGAACTGAAAGCCGCAAGTAAGGTAATGCCGTATAACCTTTATTACTCGGCTATGGCTTTTGGTTTAGGCATGTCAAGCTCCCTCCCTTCGGGAGGGGTGGGGTGGGTGTTAAAAGAACTTCGTCTCTTCGCCGAGGATTTCGCTCAGCAGCATGTTGGCCAACCGGCTGGTGCCGAGGCGCAGCCACTTGTTTGTGAGCCATTTTTCGCCCAGAACCTCTTTCACGATGGTGTAGTAGATAAGCGCGTCCATCACCGAGTTAAGCCCTCCGGCAGGCTTGAAACCAATCTGAATGCCCGTCTCGTCGTAGTATTCCTTGATGGCCTGGCACATCACGTAAGCCGCCTCCGGCGTTGCCGCAGGCTCAAGTTTGCCGGTAGATGTCTTGATATAGTCCGCCCCGGCGTACATCGCCAGGATTGACGCTTTCTTGATGTTCGAGGCCGTCTTGAGGCATCCCGTCTCGAGGATTACCTTCATCGGGGCGTCGCCGCACGCCTGTTTAAGCTCGTTGATGTCGTCGCACACGCCCTCATAGTCGCCGCTCAGGAACTTGCCCACTGGCATTACGATGTCTATCTCCGTAGCACCGTCCTTCACGGCGAGCGCCGTTTCGGCTATCTTTACCTCCAAGAGAGCCTGCGACGAGGGGAAACTGCCTGATACACAGGCTATTTCAACGCCATCAATCTCTAACGACTCGGCCACCGTCCGCGCAAAACACGGGTACACGCAGATGGTCGCCACGTGGGGCAGGTCTGGGTAGGTGGCGTCAAACTGGTTCACCCTTTCGGTGAAGGCGAGTATCGACTCGTCGCTGTCGGTAGTCTTGAGCGATGTCAGTTCGATGCTGCCGAAGAGGAATTTCTTTACCTCCGGCGTGTCGTTTTCGTGCACTTTCTCGGCTATCAGCTTGCGCACAGCCTCGCGCACGGCGTTGTCGTCAATGTCGGTCTGATACTTGCTGAGCGCCTCTTCATACTTGCTCATCTTCGGGAAATCCGCCTCATGCTTGTGGTCGTGAGCCGTTTCGTTGTGCTTGTTGTCTGTTGTCATACTCTTCTGTGTTTTTATTGTTATTTTATTTGTTGGCAAGTCACGGTATGCCTTGTCCCGTATCGGTTTTCAAGTCATATCTCCTTACTCCTTTTTCTCCTTGTTCCTTCCCTCCTTTACCTTAATTTTTCATTGTTAATGTGCCTTGTGGCATCGCGCTTTGTCTTCTTTTCAATGCTCTTGCGCAGCGCCTCGGTGAGGTCGACTCCCGTCTGGTTGGCAAGGCAGAGCAGCACCCACAGCACGTCGGCCATCTCGTCCGACGGGTCTTGCGGCTCGCCTTCCTTGAAGCTCTGGTCGCCGTATTTGCGCGCCATGACGCGTGCCAGTTCGCCCACTTCTTCGGTGAGGCACGCCATGTTGGTAAGTTCGCTGAAATAGCGCACGCCGTATTGCCTAATCCATTGGTCTACAAGGCGTTGCGCTTCGCGTATGGTTATTTCGTTGTTCATCTTTTTATGGGGTTTGATGGGACAAATAAGGCTGATAGGACAAATAGTTCGTATTGGCTTATCGTCCGTTGTTTAATTCTTCACTCTTCGTTCTTCACTCTTCACTTTCTTTACTCCTTGTGCCTTGTGTCCATGCAGATAGTCACCGGGCCGTCGTTAATTAGCTCCACTTTCATGTCTGCCCCGAACTCGCCCGTGAGCACTTTAAGCCCAGTTTCGCGGCGCAGCTTCTCGCAGAAGCTCTCGTACAGCGGTATGGAAACCTCGTGCCGGGCGGCGTGTATCCATGAAGGGCGGTTGCCTTTCTTGTACGACGCCAGCAGCGTAAACTGGCTCACAACCAATATCTCGCCGCCGACGGCGGTCACGGGGAGGTTCATCACGCCTTCCGCATCGTCGAAAATGCGCAGCGCGGCGGTCTTTTTCACAAGCCAGTCAACGTCCTCTTCGGTGTCGCCATTGGCCACTCCTAAGAGTATCATGTAGCCTTTCCCGATGGCGGACTTCACCTCTCCGCCTATCGTCACTGACGCGCGGCTCACGCGCTGGATAACTGTTTTCATATTTTATACCCACCCCAGCCCTCCCGACGGGAGGAAGCTGGATGTGCTTTGTTGTTTAATTGTTTTACTATTTAATGCTTATAACTGTTTGCTGACAGCCTTTTTGGCAATAGGATGGCAACTTTTGGGGCTAATCAAGCTCCCTCCCTTGGGGAGGGTTGGGGTGGGTTTTTTAAGTATTCCCACACAATCTTCGCCTTAGCTTGCCCTATGACGTCTGTAAGTTGTTGTAAATCAGCCTCTTTGATGCGCTTTACCGACTTGAAGGCTTGCAGCAAAGCGTCCTTCGTCTTTGGGCCTATGCCGCGGATGTCGTCAAGCTCCGAGTGCAGCGCATGTTTGCTGCGCTTGTCTCGGTGGAAGGTTATCGCGAAGCGGTGAACCTCGTCCTGCATGTGCGTCAGGAGGCGGAACAGCTCGCTGTCGGTCTTCATTCCGATGACTACGGGCGGCAGGCCGTACAGCAGTTCGTTGGTGCGGTGGCGGTCGTCCTTGGCTAATCCGGCGATGGGAATATCCAAGTGAAGCTCGCCCTCGACAACGCTTCGCACCACGCTCATCTGCCCTTGTCCGCCGTCGGTTATGATAAGGTCGGGCAGGGGCTGGCCTTCCTCCACCATGCGGGAGTAGCGGCGGCGCACCACTTCCTGCATGGATGCGTAGTCGTCAGGCCCCGTTACGGTCTTGATTATGTACTTGCGGTAGTCCTTTTTGCTGGGTTTCATCTTCTTGAACACCACGCACGCCGCCACGGCATCAGTTCCGCTGATGTTCGAGTTGTCAAACATTTCTATCTGGTAAGGCATCTTCGGCAGCTTCAGGGCGGCCTGAATTTCCTTCATCAGGCGCACCGATTTCTGCTCTGGGTTCAGCTTTTCAGCCTGTTTCAGGCGGTCGAAGCGATACTGTTTGCCGTTCATTTCAGAGAGGTCGAGCAGCGTCCGCTTGTCGCCGCGCTGCGGAACGGTGAACGTTACGCCGTCAAGCGTCATGTCTACGGCGAACGGCACGACGATTTCGCGCGACGTGCTGCCCATCCGTTCACGTATTTGCAGGATGGCGATTTGCAGTATTTCGAGTGCCGTTTCGCCCAATTTCTTCTTCATTTCGAACGTCTGCGCCTGGTTTATGCTACCGTTTGTCACGTGCATGTAGTTCACGTAGGCCGTCCGCTCGTCGTCGTTGACGCTGAACACGTCAACGTCCGTAATGGTGTGGCTCACCACCTCGCTCTTGGCGCAGAAGCTGTCGAGCAGCAGGTAGCGTTGCTTTATCACTTCGGCCTCCTCGAAGCGCATCTCCTCCGCCAGCCGCTGCATCTGCGAATACAGGCGGCGTTGCAGCTCGCGCGTGTTCCCTTTCAGTATCTCGCGAGCCTGTGCGATGCTCTCCTGATAGTCTTCATAGCTCTGTTTGCCAATGCACGGCGCGCCGCAGTTATGTATGTGGTACTCTAAGCAGGGGCGGTATTTACCCTGTTCTACGCCCTCCTGCGTTATGGGTTGGCGGCATGTGCGCGGCTTGTAGAGCTTCTTTATCAGCTCAAGGATGGCATACATCGAGCCTATGTGGCTGTAAGGGCCGTAGTAAGTGCCCCACCGCTTGTTGATGGTACGCGTCTTGAAGATGCGCGGAAAATACTCTTTCGTGACGCAGATTGACGGATACGTCTTGCCGTCTTTCAGCAGGATGTTGTACCGCGGCTGGTATTTCTTGATAAGACTGTTCTCCAACAGCAGGGCGTCCTCCTCGGTGTTAACCACCGTGTAGGTAATGTCGTGGATTTTGCTTACGAGCACTTTCGTCTTGAAGCGGTCTACTTCCTTGTGGAAATAAGACGATACGCGCGCCTTCAAGTTCTTCGCCTTGCCCACATATATTATGGTGCCGCCCTCGTCATAGTACTGGTAGCTGCCGGGCTTCGTGGGCATGTTGCTCACGATGGCCTTCAGACGGGCCAGCCGCTTCTCGTTTTCTTCTTTAGTCATGGCGCGTAAGTGCTTTATACAAAGGGTTTTTCAAAGATAATGTTTCACGTGAAACTTTAAGCGACTTTTAGCAGGCAAGTGGACAAGTGACAAGCAGACAAGCCTGTTTGTCAATGCTGTAGGCTCTTGTGGCGATGCTCCCAGCTATGGTAATTTACTTGTCTGCTTGTCACTTGTCTACTTGTCTGCTGTCTGCTACACTTGCAGCAGGCTCGTGATGTCGGTTTCCTTGTCGAAGTTGTCGCGGCCGTTCATGCCCTCGCGTGTCAGCTCAATGATGAAGTTGACGTATATTTTCTTCGGGTTGAACTTCTTTACGAGGTCGTAGGCCGCCTTCATCGTGCCGCCGGTTGCCAGCAGGTCGTCATGCAGCAGAACGATGTCGTCGCTCGTGATGGCGTCCTTGTGGATTTCGATAGTGTCCGTGCCATACTCCTTCGAGTAGCTTTCCTGTATGGTTTCTCCTGGCAGCTTGCCGGGTTTGCGGCAGAGAACCACGCCGGCGTGGAGCCTTATCGCCAAGGCGGACGATATGATGAAGCCACGGCTTTCGATGCCGACGATTTTCGTGATGCCCTTGTCGCGGTAAAGCTCGAACAGCTCGTCCTCCATTATTTGCAGGCATTCAGGGTTGGAGAACAGTGTTGTCACGTCTCTGAAATTAACTCCTTTCTTCGGAAAATCGGGTATGCACCTCAAGTTTTCCAGCAGTGTCTTGTTGTTCATTGTTCTTTTGGTTGTTGTTATTATTTATGGTTGTTGTAAGTCGGATGTGGCGGATAGGCTGGATAAGGCCGATGACTCCGCTTGCTGAATAGGGCTGATAAGCCTGTAGGCCGAATAGGACCGATGGGGCGGATATGGCCAATAACCCTGAAGGCTGATGGGACTAATATGCCCAATACGGCAGATAGCCCGGCAGGCTTTCTCACCTTTTCACCTTCTCACCTTTTCACCTTTTTCAAACGGTCGTCTTTTGGCGTGCGATTGGCCGTCTTTTGTCTTGTAAAAGGTGGCCTTTTGCGCGGCGTTTCGCGGCCTTTTGCAACGCTCTTGTTTTTAGGGTGTTGCGCAGGCGGTTTCCGGTTGCCGGGCGTGGGGTGGGGAGGTGCCTCTGCGGCAGTCCCGTTTCATCGTGAAACCTGGCGATTTTAACATTCAAGCAAATCTGTGGACGCTCTCCGTATGTTGCTAAGTTTCAGGCCGTTCCAACGTTTTCGTTTAATGAAAAATGCCCGATTTGTTTCACGTGAAACATAGTTGCGCGTTACCTGTTCATCAGTACCAGCATGATGTTGATGTCGCTCGGCGACACGCCCGGAATGCGGCTGGCCTGCGCAAGGGTTTCGGGGTCGATTTTTTCGAGCTTCTGCCGTGCTTCGGTCGACAGCTGCTGCATCTCCGAGTAGCGGAAGTGTCCGCGGATTTTTATGTTCTCAAGGCGGTGCATCTTGTCGGCCACGAGGCGTTCGCGCTCTATGTAGCCCTTGTATTTCATCTTGATTTCCGCCGCCTCGGCAATCTCTTCTTCGCGGTTTGGCAGCGATTTCAACGTCTGTTTCAGTTCCGGCAGAATGTCGGAAAGGTTCTGCATGGTGAGCTGCGGCCGCGCTATGAGGTCGGCTATCTTGCAACCTTCGCGCAGAGGGGTGGTGCCCAAAGCTTCAAGTGCGGAGTTGATGTCGCGCGGTTTCACCGGTGTCGTGGCGCAATAATCCGTCAGCCGGTTGACGGCTTCTTTCTTCTGCATCCACCAGTCGTAGCGTTCGCGCGTGGCAAGACCTATGGAGTAAGCCTTCTCCGTGAGGCGTGCGTCGGCGTCGTCCTGCCTGAGCAGTATGCGGTATTCGGCCCGGCTGGTGAACATGCGGTAAGGTTCGTCAACGCCTTTGGTCACAAGGTCGTCGATGAGCACGCCGATATAAGCCTCGTCGCGTCCGAGGGTGAAGGGCTGTCCGCCCGAGCAACGCAGCGCGGCGTTCACCCCGGCAACGAGTCCCTGTCCGCCGGCCTCCTCGTAGCCGGTGGTTCCGTTCACCTGTCCGGCCATGAACAAGCCGGGTATTATCTTTGATTCGAGGGTGTGGCGCAGCTGCGTCGGGTCGAAGAAGTCGTACTCAATGGCGTAGCCCGGGCGGTAAACCTTGGCGTCGCGCAGCGCAGGAATCTTCCTAAGCGCGTTGATTTGCACGTCCATCGGCATTGACGACGAGAAGCCGTTGAGGTACATCTCGTTGGTGTCTTCGCCTTCGGGTTCGAGGAATAAGGGGTGTTGCTGCTTGTCGGGAAAGGTGACAAGCTTGGTTTCTATCGACGGGCAGTGGCGCGGCCCGATGCTTTGTATCTGTCCGTTGTACAGCGGCGAGTCGGCCAGTGCGGCCACGAGCGTGGCGTGAACGTCGGGGTTGGTGTAGCAAGTCCAGCACGTGAGCTGCTTCAGCGGCCTGCCTGTTGGCATGAAACTGAAGCCGTGGAAGTCGTGCTCGCCCTCCTGCACCTCCATGTCCTCGAAGTGGACGGAGCGGCGGTCGATGCGCACGGGCGTGCCGGTCTTCATCCGTCCGGCGGTCACTCCATGGCGCGTGATGCTCTCGGTGAGGCGTCCGACGGCCGGTTCGGCAATGCGTCCGCCCGGCAGATGCTTGCGTCCGATGTGCAGCAGTCCGTTGAGGAAGGTGCCTGCGGTGAGCACCACGCTCTTCGCGCGCAGCTCAACGCCCCACACGGTGCTTACGCCCACGGCGCAGCCATTCTCCACGAGCAGCTCCTCGGCCTGGTCTTGCCAGATGTCGAGACGGTCGGTGTTGTCGAGCACGGTGCGCCATTGCCAGATGAACTTGCCGCGGTCGCACTGCGCCCGGGGACTCCATACGGCCGGACCTTTCGAGCGGTTGAGCATGCGGAACTGTATTGCCGTCTTGTCGGTGACGATGCCCATGTGTCCGCCCAGCGCGTCGATTTCGCGCACTATCTGGCCTTTGGCAATTCCGCCTACGGCCGGGTTGCAGCTCATCTGCGCTATTTTGTTCATGTCCATGGTGACGAGGCACGTGCGTGCGCCCATGTTTGCTGCCGCGGCGGCGGCCTCGCAGCCGGCGTGTCCGCCGCCTATGACGATAACATCGTAGTGTAAAATCATTGTTTTTACGGTTTTACGGTTGTGGGGTTATGAGGTTATTGGGTTATTGGGTCTTACGGTTATGAGGTTTTGCGGTTGTTAGGTTATGGTTTTTCGGTCGTATTTTATATGATTGCGAACTATTGCCAAGTGTTGGATATCCCTTTAGTCGCGTGGTGAACAAACAGCTTTCCAAGCGCATTTACAACCTTATGACCGTAAAACCTTATAACCTTATAATCACATAACCTGATAACCGTAAAACCTTATAACCGCATAACCTTATAACCTTAACACTGCAAAAGTAAGAATTAAAATCGAATTTTTTGTCAAATAGTTTGATTTATCATCAAAATGGAGTATATTTGCATTCTCCAATGGATGCCGGCATACCTATAATACGGTATAGCGGCACTGTCCGCCAGTGCTGTCGGGCAGCGGTTCTTTTGTGGGTTGACAACAACAATCAATTCATTTAATACATTAAAATTCAAATCATTTATGTGGTTATGTAATTCATCCATCGGAAGGAAAGTGGTGATGTCGGTTACCGGTGTCGCGCTTATCCTGTTCTTGACATTTCACATGTCAATGAACGTAGTGGCTCTATTCTCGGGCGAGGCTTACAACGCGGTGTGCGAGTTCCTCGGCGCCAACTGGTACGCTCTCGTGGCTACGCTGGCCCTGGCAGCCCTGGCAGTCATCCACATCGTGTACGCGTTCCTGCTCACGATGCAGAACCGCCGCGCACGCGGTGACGAGCGTTACGCCGTGACGTCGCGCCCGGCCAAGGTAGAGTGGGCTTCGCAGAACATGCTGGTGCTTGGCATCATCGTTCTCCTGGGTCTTCTGCTCCACTTGTTCAACTTCTGGTACAACATGATGTTCGCCGAGCTGACGGGCATCGCCGTGCCCCATCTGCCGTCAGACGGCTTCGCCTACATCCTTGACACGTTCGCGAACCCCGTTTACGTTGTGCTTTACATCGTATGGCTGGTAGCCATCTGGTTCCACCTCTCGCACGGCTTCTGGAGCGCGATGCAGACATTCGGATGGAACGGCAAGGTGTGGTTCAACCGCTGGAAGGCCATCGGCCTCGTCTATACCACGCTGCTCATGCTGGGCTTCCTCGTGGTAGTGCTGGCGTTCGCCTTCGGACTTGCCCCGAGCCAGTGGTGACTTCAATTCATAATTCATAATTAATAATTCATAATTGTTATGGCAAAGCAAATCAATTCCAAGATACCAGAGGGACCGATAGCTGAGAAATGGACCAACTACAAGGCTCACCAGCGCCTCGTCAACCCTAAGAACAAACTGAAGTTGGACGTAATCGTAGTGGGCACGGGACTCGCCGGAGCCTCTGCTGCCGCATCTCTCGGCGAGATGGGCTTCAACGTGTTCAACTTCTGCATCCAGGACTCTCCCCGCCGCGCGCACTCAATAGCCGCGCAGGGAGGTATCAACGCAGCCAAGAACTACCAGAACGACGGCGACTCCGTGTACCGCCTGTTCTACGACACGGTGAAGGGCGGCGACTACCGTGCACGCGAGGCTAACGTCTACCGACTGGCTGAGGTGTCAAACAACATCATCGACCAGTGCGTGGCTCAGGGCGTTCCGTTCGCCCGCGAGTACGGCGGCATGTTGGCAAACCGCTCGTTCGGCGGCGCGCAGGTGTCGCGTACGTTCTACGCAAAGGGACAGACCGGCCAGCAGCTGTTGCTCGGCGCTTACTCTGCGCTCAGCCGCCAGGTTCACACCGGCCGCGTAAAGCTGTACACACGATATGAGATGGAAGACGTGGTTATCGTCGACGGACGTGCACGCGGCATCATCGCGAAGAACCTCGTGACAGGAAAGCTCGAGCGCTTCTCTGCCAACGCTGTCGTGATAGCTACCGGAGGATACGGCAATACATACTTCCTCTCCACCAACGCGATGGGCTGCAACTGCACGGCTGCAATGGCTTGCTACCGCAAGGGAGCTTACTTCGCCAACCCGTCATACGTGCAGATACACCCGACCTGCATCCCCGTGCACGGCACGAACCAGTCGAAGCTCACGCTTATGTCTGAGTCTCTGCGTAACGACGGCCGCATCTGGGTGCCCAAGAAGCTTGAAGACGCAAAGGCACTGCAGCGCGGAGAGAAGAAAGGCAGCGACATTCCCGAGGAAGACCGCGACTACTATCTGGAGCGCAGGTACCCGGCCTTCGGCAACCTTGTGCCCCGTGACGTTGCAAGCCGCGCCGCAAAGGAGCGCTGCGACAAGGGTTACGGCGTTAACAACACAGGTCTGGCCGTGTTCCTCGACTTCTCCGAGAGCATCGAGCGCCTCGGCATAGACGTCGTTCTGCAGCGTTACGGCAACCTCTTCGACATGTACGAGGAGATAACCGACGTCAATCCGGGCGAGCTTGCCAATGAAATCAACGGCGTGAAGTATTATAACCCGATGATGATTTACCCCGCAATCCACTACACAATGGGCGGCATCTGGGTTGACTACGAGCTTATGACCAGCATCGAAGGACTCTTCGCAATCGGCGAGTGCAACTTCTCCGACCACGGAGCCAACCGCCTCGGCGCGTCAGCCCTCATGCAGGGACTGGCCGACGGATACTTCGTGCTGCCTTATACCATCCAGAACTACCTGGCCGACCAGTCCATCTGGCCGCGCATCTCGACAGACCTGCCCGAGTTCGAGGCTGCCGAAAAGGCCGTACAGAGCGAGATTGACCGCCTCATGAACATAAAGGGCAAGCGCTCGGTAGACTCAATCCACAAGGAGCTTGGCCACATCATGTGGGAGCACGTGGGCATGGGACGCACCGCAGAGGGCCTGAAGGAAGGACTTGAACTCATCAAGAAGATACGCAAGGAGTTCGAGACCAACCTCTTCATCCCAGGCTCGAAGGAAGGCCTTAACACTGAGCTTGACAAGGCAATCCACCTCCGCGACTTCATCACCATGGGCGAGCTGATAGCTTACGACGCGCTGTCACGCAACGAGTCGTGCGGCGGCCACTTCCGCGAGGAGTACCAGACGGAAGAAGGCGAGGCAAAGCGCGACGACGAAAACTACTTCTACGTAGGATGCTGGGAGTACCAGGGAAGCGACGAGAAGGCGCCCGAGCTTATCAAGGAGCCGCTGCATTATGAGGCTATAAAGGTTCAAACCCGAAATTACAAGAATTAATTTAAGGTTATAAGGTTATAGGGTCATACGGTTATACGGTGATGATACTCTTGAAAGAATAAAGGAAACATGGGGCCGCATAAGAACCTCCGGGTTTGGAATGAAAGCATGGAACTGGCTAAAATGGTTTACCAGATTACTGCAAACTTCCCGAAAGAAGAGCTGTTCGGCCTTGTAAGCCAGATGCGCAGATGTGCGGTGTCAATACCATCGAATATCGCAGAGGGCTACGGAAGAGGCACAAACGCCGAGTTGATACACTTCCTTTACATCTCATTGGGTTCATCAAACGAGCTGGACACCCAGTTGGAACTGTCGAGACGGTTTGCTTACGTAAGCGATGACGACTTTGTTATGGCTGATAGCTTAAACAATTCGGTCAACAAAATGATACAATCGTTGATTTATGTAAGGCGAAACCAACCTTCCACAATGTCTCCGCAACCTCTGAAACCGTAAAACCCCATAACCTCAAAACCGTAAAACCGTATATAAAATGGAAAGAAATATAAGTTTCACGCTTAAGGTCTGGCGTCAGAACGGGCCGAAGGCAAAAGGACATTTTGACACGTTCGAGATGAAGGACATACCCACGGACACTTCATTCCTCGAGATGTTGGACATCCTCAACGAGCAGCTAATCGAAGCCGGCAAGGAGCCGTTTGTCTTCGACCATGACTGCCGCGAGGGCATCTGCGGCATGTGCTCGCTCTACATCAACGGCCATCCCCACGGACCCGCGACGGGAGCTACCACCTGCCAGCTGTACATGCGCCGCTTCAACGACGGCGACGTAATCACCGTCGAGCCGTGGCGCTCGGCCGCGTTCCCCGTAATCAAGGACTGCATGGTTGACCGCGGCGCGTTCGACAAGATTATACAGGCCGGCGGATACGTCAGCGTACGCACCCGACAGGCGCGGGAGGCGCACACCCCCCTCATACCGAAGGAGGCTGCCGACGAGGCCATGGACTGCGCTACCTGCATCGGCTGCGGCGCCTGCGTTGCGGCTTGCAAGAACGGTTCGGCAATGCTCTTCGTCAGCTCGAAGGTAAGCCAGCTCGCCCTTCTGCCCCAGGGACGCCCCGAGGCGGCAAAGCGCGCCAAGGCGATGGTCATGAAGATGGAAGAGCTTGGCTTCGGCAACTGCACCAACACACGTGCATGCGAGGCCGAGTGCCCCAAGAACGAGTCGATAGCAAACATCGCACGCCTGAACCGCGAGTTCATCAAGGCGAAGCTGAACGACTAAAAAGCAATAGCAAATAAAAATAGTTTTCATGAGACTTGATGGCGGCACGCAGTGATGCGTGTCGCCATTTTTTGTGCCGTCGGTTTGCAGCACGTTTGTATTTTGATTGTAAATCAATGGTTTACACTTATGTAAACGTTTGGTTGAAAGTGACTTTTGTTAACACATTTTAAGGGATGGGGTAAGGCGGAAGCCTGCTAAATGCTTACCTTTGAAGTACGGAAATGCGTTTTCATGCTTTTGCATTAATACTAAACTTAAAATATTCAGCTTATGAAAACATCATTACTACGACTTTTGTTTGCCGCAGTGTTTGCCTGCGGCGCGGTGTTTGCGCAGGATGTGAGGGCGCAGGACTTTATCGTGGACGGCATCCAGTATTACAAAACGTCAGACAATACTTGCGAGATAATGGGGGCACCCTCTGATTATATAGGCGATTTTGTGATACCCGAAAGCGTAGAGTATGCGAGTATAATTTTCACTGTTACGGGTATAAGAAGCCACGCGTTTTATAATTGCGACATGATGTCATCTGTTACAATTCCAAACACTGTGACTTATATTGGGGATGAAGCGTTTAACAGCTGCACAAGATTGACGAGTATTGTAATTCCGGAGTCTGTAACAAGTATTGGTGAAAGTGCTTTTGATTACTGTTATAGATTGACAGAAGTTGAGATATTGGGAAATATAGAGATAGTCAGCGAGAAAATGTTTCATACTTGTAGGGCGTTGAAAACGGTGAAGCTTCCTGAGTCAGTCAAGAGGATAGACGCTTCAGCCTTTTCGGGTTGTGAAGATTTGGAGGAAATAAATTTGCCCAGTCATCTTGCTTATATCGACGTATATGCTTTTTCTTCGTGCAGTTCATTGAAGTCGATAGTAATTCCCAATACGGTAACACGTATAGGCATGTGGGCTTTTTCCGGCTGCACTTCTTTGGAGGCGGTCACGCTTTCAAGTTCAATGACAGATATATCTTCTTGGTGTTTCCATTACTGTCAGAACCTTAATAAGGTAGTCATTCCTGAATCTATAACGAGTATAAGCCAACACTCATTTCAAGATTGTTCGAGTTTGAAAACGCTTAAGCTTCCGTCCACAATATCATACATTGGTGATGATGCGTTTAAGGATACCGGCCTGTATTCATTTTCGTATCTTGGCTCAACGCAGGCAGCACTAAAATATAGATATGATTGTGGTGTTTCCGATGTGGAAAAGGTAATCTGTATGGAAGAGTTTTTTCCTCCTCGTGATATTAGGTATTATACAGAAGAAGATGGAATGTTTGTATGCGAAGGCTTGCAGCCTGGTGAGAAATATTATGCAAGCTTTGGATTCCGATATGGCGATGGAAAAATATATGATTTTACCATGGATGAAAGATCTACAAGTAGTGTCAGCATTAATCTCAAGTACGAATATGTGTCGCCGGTGGAGCTTCACTGTTATGTTGAATACAATGCCGGTGACGCCGATGTTACTTGGGCGGGCTTCACAGACATTGACATTCATGACGGCAGCGAGCCGTTTACCGTAGAAGGTGACACACTGAAGCTTGACGGACTTGAGCCCGGGCGTAGTTATAATATTAATTACACCGTTATAGCCAACGACAAAGAGTGTGAAAAATATAAGATTATTAATATGCCTGAATTGGAGCTTACCACCCTCCCGGCCAAGGCAACGTCGAACACAGTTGCGCTGATTTGCGCCGAGACCAACCTGCCTGACACCGTTGGGGGGACGGGCTTCGAGTGGCGCAGGTACGACGCGCCGGAGGAGATGCCTTCGTCCACGGCAGCGTGCCCCGTCATCGACGGTGTGCTGACAGGCTCGCTCAACAACCTCAGTCCGTCGACGTATTACAAGTTCCGCCCGTACTACAAGGCCGAGAGCGGCAAGATGTTTTACGGCGAATGGGTGGCTTTCATCACGGCTGACGCTTATGTCTACTTCGAACCTACCGTCCGCACATACGAGGCGGCTGACATCACGGAGACGACAGCAGCCGTTTCAGCCGCCGCAGTGCAGGGGTCTGACGCCATAACGGAGCAGGGCTTCGAGTATTGGCCTACCGCAACGCGTTCGGCAGCCATGCGCATGGAGGCTGCCGTGCCGCATAGTGTGCAGACGGTGACGGCCTTGGGCCAGGTTATGACGGCCACGCTTGAAGGTTTGCAGCCGGGCACTGGCTATACATTCCGCGCTTATGCCAAGACAGCCAAGGGTACGACTTACGGCAATGAGCTTACGTTTACTACACAGACCTCAAGCGGAATACAGTCGGTTCCCATAACCGGCGGCGCAGTGGAAACGGCGCGTTACGACGCTGCGGGGCGCAAGGTAAGCTCACCTGTGCGTGGTCTCAACATCGTGGTTATGAGCGACGGCAGTGTCAGAAAAGAGATTGTAAGGTAAGTTTATAGTAATACCAATTTGCAACAGGCGTCCTTTCGCAATGCGAAAGGACGCCTGTTAGTGTGCCAAATGCCGTGTTTTGCGTCGCAAAACACGGCATTTGGTAACTTGTTGGCTGTCAGGCGGTTATTCTATGCGCACTATTTGGCAATAGGCCGAACAGGACAGATGCGCCGATAAGGCCAATACCTTGCACACGGCGAAGTCATATCAAGCTCCCTTGCTTTGGTAGGGGGAGGGTGGGGCGTCCCTTGGGTTGGGGTGTGTGCTGGGTGGTTATGGTTGGTGTTGTGCCGTTTTGTCATTAAAAATATGTTGCAATGATTAAAATATTTATACTTTGCTGACTATTTGTCAGTAAAACATGTCGTTATGTCGAAATGTGTAAGTGGCACGGATGTTGCATTATGATGGGTGAAAGCTCCGAACGGAAGCGAGGGGCAATCGAAGGAGGCGAGGCCGCAGGAGGCGGAGCTTCCGGATATGAAAGGTTAAAAATAAAAATAAGGAGGATTTAATTATGGCTATGTTACCAGTTTTCGGACGCAATTCTTGGATGCCTGACGTATTCAACGACTTTTTCGACAACGACTTCATGACGCGCGCCAACGCTACGGCACCGGCAATCAACGTCAAGGAGAGTGAAAAAGAATATACCGTTGAGCTTGCGGCTCCGGGGCTTAAGAAGGAGGATTTCAACGTGAACATCGACCGCGACGGCAACCTGCACATCCGCATGGAGAGCAAGGACGAGCACAAGGATGAGGACAAGAAGAGCCACTACCTGCGCCGCGAGTTCTCTTACTCGAAGTACGAGCAGACGCTGCTCTTGCCCGACGATGTTGACAAGGACGCCATCGAGGCCAAGGTGAACGACGGAGTGCTTACCGTCAACCTGCCTAAGACAGCCAAGAAGGAAGAGCAAACGCTCAAGCAGATTGAAGTGAAGTAAAAAGGGTGAGAAATTGAGAAGGTGAGAAGGTGAGAAAGCCTGCCGGTTTGTTGGTTTTTGAATTTTGACAAACCGGCAG